>JARLGN010000164.1 GCA_031292775.1 Acidobacteriota bacterium
CAAATAATGACTTATCAATTAGACCGTAGGGAATTACTTGCCTTATTGGCTGCGGGAGGCCCGGCGATGATGGCTTCGCACGCGGCTGTCGCGGATCAGGAAGCTGCGGCAAAAGTCGGCAGTGGGAAACCGTTTGCACGTGACCATGGCTTGTGCGTGAACGAAGATAATAGCCACTTCTTTTTTGATTTCGAAAAGCATGGCTTTGAGCCGGAAGCAATTGATGCCTGGGTGGACCAGTACGCACACACGCAAGTGCGTGAATTAATGCTTTGCCCCAATGGTATGCGCACGAACTTCAGCAGCAAGGTGTGGAATCCCATTTGGAAAGGGCTCGACCCGCAGGCTGGCCCGGACCAGCCACTTTTTGCCAGCCTCAAGCCGGAGCAGCGGCCAGGGGGGTGGCAGTTTGCTCACAATGCGTGGAAGGTTGACCATGATGGGATTGACGTCTATAAGCGCTGGATTAACCGATCCCGCAAGTGGGGCATCTCCCCTTGGATTTCCATGCGTATGAACGATATCCATTGCGTTGACGATGAGCACCATTACTTTCACAGCGATTTATGGCGGCAAAATCCGCAGTTTCGCCGCGTCAACTATCGCTTTTCCGGTTGGACCGACCGGGCACTGGATTATGGTCATCCCGAGGTCAGGGAACATGCAATGGCTTTGGTTCGCGAACTCGCGGAACGATACGACTTCGACGGATTGGAGCTTGACTGGATGCGATTCGGCTTTCACTTTCGCCCTGGGCACGAGGCGGAAGGCGTGGGTCTGCTGACGGAATTTACCGCGGAAGTGCGCGATCTATTGAACGGATGGCAGAAGAAGCGCGGCCACCGGATTCGCTTGAGCGCGCGGGTTCCATCGCGCCCACAGACTGCCGTGGGTTTGGGAATGGACGCTTCCACCTGGGCGCAGCGGGGTTTGGTGGATATGATTGTCATCACGCCGTTCTGGGCGAGCATCGAGACCGACATGCCGGTGGAATTATGGAAGGACCTCCTGCGCGGGACCAACGTAAAACTGGCGGCGGGATTGGAAGTATTGGCGCGGCCCTACCATGACTTTAAGATCCAGACGAACTCGCACGAGACGGTGCGCGGCGCTGCCGCAACGCTGCTGGACCGTGGGGCAGACCGTATCTATCTGTTCAACTATATGGGCTATGGCGGAGTCATGCAGGGCTTTGAGGACTATGCAGGTTTTTTGCGCGAAGCCGGGAGCGTGGAGACCCTTGCCGGCAAGCCGCGCCGTCACATAACCACTTATGCGGATACTTGGGCTCCAGGTGAGCCACACCTGCAACAATTGCCTGCCACTTGTGTTCCCAAGGAATGGAATGCTTTCCGCGTTCCAACTGGTCCCAAGCCCGCTTCCGGTGCCGCTGTGGCACGCCTCGGCATCCAGGGCGGTGCGGACGCAAAGGGTTGGGAAGTGCGGGTCAACGGCGACCTTTGCAATTTCTCCGGCATGGTCAAACCGGAGGACTGCCGGCCCGATGATCCAATGTTTGAATTCCGGATACCCGCGAGCGCGATGAATCGTGGTTATAACCTTATCGAGGTGTTACCGCAGGCCGAGGGGAAAATCGTTTGGGTGGAAGTGGCAATTGATCCTGCGTCGACGTAGTCATGATCTGCAGCACGGGCATGATTCGCATGGACCCGCAGGAATGATTACTCTTTGGGCTTGATCTCGCAGCTTGATGGTTTATCTTTCCCCGACGGGGAATTGGTTCGGGACGATCAGGTGAAGCGCGACACCCCGGGGATGCGGGGAAGGACGAAGAACCAGAGGAACAGGAAACCGGCATAAAGCAGTAGTAACTTCATATGATTATTATACACCTTTGAACGTACCGCCATCCCGGATTGTGCACGCGGCATTATGCTGCAAGGGACGAGGTAGCTTGCCACGTCGCAACCGTCACAGGGCTGGCCAGAGGGATTCCCAGATCTTAAATTCGTTGTGAAAACCGATCTGTTCGGTACGGGTAAACTTTCGGCCGGAAGCCACGTCCAGCGTTTCCTGAAAAATCCGGTGACCAACCGCTTCAATCGTCTCGATGCGCTCCAGAATCGTGCCCGCGTTGATATCAAGATCGGCATAGGTGCGGGCAAGTTGCGGGTTGGTGCCGATTTTCATCACCGGGCCCAGCGCACAGCCGATGCCAGTGCCTCGTCCAGTGGTGAATAGAGCAACCTGTGCTCCGCTGAGGAATAGGGCCGGGGTGCAAAGATGATCGTAACCGGGGGTATAGAGCACATAGAGGCCCTTGCGATCGCCCAACCATTCGCCATATTCGATCAGGTCTTCCACGATCGATGTGCCGCCCTTGGCCTTCACTCCGCTGGACTTCAGATAAATGTTGTAAAGCCCGCCTTTGATATTACCAGGGGAGGGATTGTCGGCAAAGTAGTCGCCGAATTTCCGCACGTAGGCCTCATAGCGCTTGAGTGCATCCATTAACTTGTGGCCGACCTTCTTCGTGCGCGCGCGCTGGACGAGGTCAAGCATGGCGGCGCCCTGCAGTTCCGGGATCTCCGGAAGAAAGACCGCAGCTCCGGCCTTAACGAATAGATCAGCAGCCACTCCCACGGCCGGATTAGCTGTTACGCCCGACCAGCGATCGGAGCCACCGCATTCAGTTCCAACGATGAGTTTGGAAATGGGAACCGGCTGGCGCTGAAACTGGTTGGCGTAATGGAGCAGCTTTTCCGTTACTTCCAGGCCGCGTTCCACCGTCTTCTCGCTGCCGCCCAACTGTTGGACGGTCAGATTCACAACGCGGCGGTTGTAGTCGTTCACGGTATTCTGGAACACCGGCGCCGAGCATTCGACGCACGTTTTCCCGCAGCCCAAGTCGACATAGACCACTGCGCCCAGGTTGGGATGACGCAGCGTATTGGTGAGGAGGTTATTCAGGATGTTGACGGGCTCGCCGTCGGGCATCCCGCATCCCGATTCGTGAATGATGGGGACGACGCCGTCTACATTGGGGAACTTCTGGCGCGAGTATATTTCACGGTTGGCGCGCTCTGCGATCTCCCGCACCTCGGTGGAGGAACACATTCCAGAGGTGACAATGCCCACCATGTTTCTAACCCCCACCTCGCCGTCCGATCGCACGAACCCGTCCCACGTCAGTGAGGAAAGCTTGGGATCCAGGCGGGTCCGCTTCGGATTGTCGCGGTATTTAGGGGTTAATCGGGGAAGACGGGAATGGAGGTTGCTGGTGTCAATCGGATCGCCGGGCTTGACGGAGCGTGACGCGAGCCCAATGGGATCCCCCAGCGAAATGTAGGGCTGGCCGCGGCGGATGGGCTTGATCGCAAAGCTCTGTCCGCGCAGGGTTCGGCCCGACATCGTTAGGAGTTTGCCCTTGTAGTTGAGCGGGGTGTCCTTCTCGATAAAATCCGCCGTCACTACCGCGACGTTGTCCTCATCAGGGCGGACGATGATGGCTACTTGCTGAAGTTCTTGCGGTTCCACAGTGGCCATTTTGCTTCTCCTGCGGGCAACGCCAAGACCCGGAGCCCCAAATCCGTATTTGCGATCAGAACGCGGCCCAAGACGCTGATGAGGCCGGATGTAGCGACGGCTTTAGGCCGCCATCGTGAATTCAATCCACCGGTTTAAATAGCGGGATAAGCCCGCCGCCTCTTCAACAGCGTTCTAAACGCCGACCTCGGCTAATGCCGGGAGGCGCACGCGGGATCCAAAGAATGCGTAGTAGGTTATAAACGTGTAGCACAACATCGGCACCACCATGGAAACCGCCATGCTATGCGTTGCCTGGAATATCAGGCCCATGGCAGGCGGGGCACTGGCGCCGCCAATGATGGCCATAATGATGATGGAGCCGCCCAACTTGGTGTTGGGGCCTAATTCCTTTATACCGAGAGCAAAAATGGTGGGGAACATCAGTGACATGAAGAAGCTTGTCATGAACACCGCCCCCACACCCATCCAGCCCGGAAATACAACGGCCATGGCCACGAGTATAGTGTTGATGATGGCATAAATCCCCATGAGCCGCGCCGGCGGAAAGAACTTCATGAGATAGGTGGCGGTAAACCTTCCCACGCCAAAGGCCACCAGAGTCCCAGTCAGAAAATATCCGGCGATCTTCTCCGGTCGATGCGTGTAATCCTGGATGTATTGAATGTAGTAGCTCCAGGTGCCGACTTGCGCACCCACATAGAGAAACTGCGCGATGACCCCTTTGACGAAATGGGGGTAATGGATAAGGTCACTGGCTTTGCCGTGCGATCGCCCATCGGAGGGTTCCGCTTCTTCCGCAACTTTGGGGAACTTGGTCTTCAGGATCAGCAATGCCCATAAGAAGATCACCGTTCCCAGGACCAGATACGGAGTGACCACGCGGAGGGTCTCGGTGCGAAGATAGGCCTGGTAAGTTCCCGCGACCTTGCGTGCTATTACTTCCTGTTTGTTCAGTTCCACGCCGGAGAAGATAAATATGGTTCCCACCAGGACGCCTGTAACCGCGCCCACGGGGTTAAAGGCCTGGGAGAAATTGAGGCGTCGTTCGGAGGTTCGCGGGTCGCCCAACAGAGCGATAAAGGAGTTGGCGCCAGTTTCCAGGAAGGACGCGCCACTGGCGATTACGAACAAGGCGAAAAGGAAAAAGCCGTACTTCTGGGTCATCGCCGCCGGATAAAAGAGAAAGGTCCCGGCACTGTAAAGAAACAGGCCGATCACCAAACCGGTCTTGTACCCGAATTTCTTCATCACCAGGGCGGCGGGTACGGCCAGAACGAAATACCCCATGTAGAAGGCCGACTGGATCAGACCTGCCTTGAAGCGAGTAATCTCAAATGATTTCATGAACTGCTTAATCAAAATGTCATTCATATTGCTGGGAATTCCCCAAAACAAGAAGAGGGCTGTTACCAGAAAGAACGGCAACATATTCCCAGCCGCAAACATTGAAGGCGGCTGATCCGAATTGGTATTCGCATTCCGCGTGGACATAGGTAGAACTCCGATTTCGGCGTTGGCAAAATCTACAGTTTGATTTTATACCGCAAAGGTAGTCATGCCGCGTGGGAGCTTGCATGATTGCACAACTGATGGCGTGATGTAATGCTCCGTTGTGAATCCGCAGTTCCCGCGGTGCAATCATTCCCAATGACACCCGCGCCCACATAATATCTCAGGTTGGCAGAATTGGGGCAGGTTCTAGCAAAACTGAATCGCGCGAGCGGAGAAGCCTTCACTTGCTGACACCCGAAACGAGTGAAGGCCCCCTTTACGAGTTGGCAGGCAAATGCAGTGCGCCGGCCACTTCCTCACGACGCATCGATGTCCGGCTAGGGAATTAAACTTGCATACGTCGTTTCGGTGATGGCTTTCTGCATGGCCCAGAAGTTCTCCAGCGGCGTGTCCAATTGCACGTTGTGAGTCGGGGCGATGATCAGGCCGCCGTTCTTTCCCATCGTTCTGAGCCTTTCCTCTACTTCCCGGCGAACATCGTCAGGCGTTCCAAACGGGAGTGTATGCTGCTCGTCGAGAGATCCCCAAAAGCAGACCTTGTCCCCGAATTCGCGTTTGAGCTGGGCAGGGTCCATGCAAGCGGGTTGAATCGGATTGAGGATATCCAAGCCGATCTCGATCAGCTCGGGAATGATTGGGGTAATCATGCCGTCAGAGTGATAGGCGACTTTTACTTGTGGGTTGATGGCTTTCAGCTCGGCAAAGAAATTGGCCATCCGCGGTTTAAGGAATTTGCGCCAGCAGTCCGGTGAGATGATCATGTTGTGTTGCGCACCCACGTCATCACCCGTCCAGACCATGTCGACGCCCATCTGCACCAGCCGCTTGGCAGCGGTCAGATGGTAGTGATAGGCGATGTCGAGAATCCTTCCCGCAATTTCGGGATTGAGCGCGAGGTCCATCAGAATTTGTTCCGGCCCGCGCAGAGCCGAGGCGGTTTCAAAGATGGTCGTCACGGTGACGCCAACAATCCAGTATTCGTCCTTAAAATCCCGTAGCGTCCGCGCGGCGTCTTCGTAAATCTCCGGGCGTGTGGGGTCCGGGGGACGGTAAGTTTCAAGAGCTGCATCTTCAGCGAGCGGGTGCGTGGCCATCTCCGTGTAGCAGCCCTTGCCGAAGCGCGTGGTATATTCACATTGCTTCCACCCAATGCCCCATTCGTCCGTGTAACTGCCCGGCTGCTGGTAGTAGGAATTTGCCCATCCCACCGAAGTAAGGAGCATATCGTGATCAAGCGCGCGCTCCAGCTCATAAGTGTTGCCGCCACCATGGGGGTTGTGCGTGGCGCCTTCCTTCTTAAGCATGTCCATGCGCAGCCGTGAGGCAAACTCTGGCGTAAAGCTCATTTGCATCGGACATCTATCCGCTTCCTCGTGATGGAGTGCCATCAGAACTCTGTCCCTGTGCTTCATCGTGTGTCCCTTCTTTCTATCTGTTTTAGTGTACGACTGAGGGTCCGTCCGTTATTTGAAACGGACTGACCAATTCACTGGCGTGCCGCGCCCTGTTACCGGGACAACCCAAACGTTCTTGCTCTGTTTTACGAGGAACGCCTCCTTGCCATTAACTATGGCCTTGTCGGGGGCATAGCCCGTGGGGACATAGAGCGCAATGTGGTAGAGATCCCCACTAGCGCCCGAGGTCTTTCCTCCGAGCGCCCGGTTTGCGTCCGACCATGCTATGGCATCGAGGCCGTATCCGGATTGAGGAAGATAATTGGAAACTGCCAGTACTTGCGGCTTGCCGGTGGGCTCAACAAGGCAGAATGCTTTCGCCCCGCCCGGGGGGACCTCCGCCGTAAGCTCCCCATCAAATGAGTCCAGGAAGAAATCGTCCCAGAAGTTATAAACAAGAACCTTCTGATTTGTCTTCAGGAGTTCCTTTGGGATAATGCGGAGCTTCAGCAGTTCGGTTCCTTCCCAATTAAAGAGCGTCAGGACACCTGATTTTGCCGCGCCCACGTCCGTCGGCAGCAACCATGCATTGCTCGGCTGCGAAGAGAAGAGGTCTATCGGCCGTCCCACATTCCCTCGCGCAGGCAGGATGTGTTTAAGAATGTCGAGTTTCTCCGAGCTCAGCATGTTGAGGTCGTCACCAAGGGTCAGAACCCCGCCGCTAACGGACGACAGCGTGGCCCAGGCGCGAACAGCTTCCAGCGAAAGGTTGTTGCCCACCACCGCGTCCGGGTCGTTGAGCCACCACTTGCCGGCCTCAAAATAGCGAGCTGCAACGTTCTCGTAGCCAATATGCCCAAAGGAGTCGAGCCCCACTCTCATGCCGTCCACCAGACCTACGGAAGCCAACTGCGGTGCGCCGCAGCCCAGCAGGTAAATGTCTGGACCAAGCGCCTCGCGAATCGTTTTCAGCGCCAGACGGTAGACTTCCGCTCGGGTCATGTGTGGGTCCTGGTAACGATCCGACATCCCGAACATGTACAAGAAATCCGTCATGACATACTGGTAGCCCCAATAGTGGATCTGGGCAAAGAGGTCGTGAAGATTCTTGAGTGCTGCGGGATTCGAGCCGTCCAGGTAATGCATGACGTTTCCATAAAACTGATGGTTGGTGATCAGCGCTCCGCTGGAATCATGCTGCAGCCAATCCGGATGCTTCTTGAAGAGGTCGGAGTTCTCCGAGGCCCATGCCGGCGCCAACCATATTCCTGCTTTCATTCCCTCGGCATGGAGTGAATCGGCGAGCGGGCCCATGCCGTGAGGAACGAAGGGGAAATTCCAGTCGCCAAAGCGTTGGTCGTTGCTGTCATCCACCACGCGCAGCGTGTCGACGCCCAGTTGCACCAGAGGCTTCATCGCCCTGGCGTTGACCATCATGGCCTTTTCCATGACCTCCAGGTTTGCCTGCCCCATCCTGCCGTACCCTGCATACCAACTGCACCAGGTCGTGCTGGAGTACTGCTGGGGGTGGACTCCATTAAACTTTTCAACCGAGCCCGCGTAATTTTCCAATCCCTCGAAAATGTCGTTGGGAAAAAGTATCAGGAGGGGATCGGTATCCCGTGATTTGCCGGGCTCAATGACAACGTTGAACTCGGATTTGGCGTCAAGTACCGGAACTTGATCGGGCTTTACGCTGTAGTTGAACGTTCCGTAGGCAGTCGCCGCGGAAAGGAATCCCGAGACCAGGTTGGGCGTTTCCAATGCAAGGAAGTCGCTGCTTTGAACGGTTTCGCTGGACACCACCCTGGCAACGTGGCTGTTATCCCATGAATTGAAACCGCTGACCAGCACCGGAATACCCGCGCGATAACCGCGACCGCGGGCGGGCACATCCGCCTCGAAAACCGTAACGCTTTTCAGCTCGAGCTTGGCTTTAGCGGAGTTATCGAGGTGCCAGTCAATGCGCAGGCCGGCGAATTGTTCGTACGCCTTGATAGCGATATGCCATCTAAGGCCCGAGGGCCGTTCGGAGAGGGAGAGCACGATTTGCTTGCCACTTCCGAGCGCATCCTGGAACGTGGACTCCTCAGCTTTGCGCTGGAATCGTTCGTCGGTGGTTCTCCAAACCCCCGTGGATGTGGTGACTGTCGCCGTTCCACCCTGGAAGATCAGCGTGCCATCTTTCCCAAGACAGCTCCAAGTGCCGGTTTGAGGATTCACGCTCACATTGATGAAGGCATTTGAGATGGTGCTCTCTGCCCAACAAGGAACGATAGCGAAGAGACTCATGAGAATGATGACGAACACCTTGCCAGTTCGCATCGGTGGGGGAGGTCCTTTCCTTGAACTTACGCGGCCTGGAGGGAACGCTGAGGATACTATGACTCTGACGCTACACCTCGCGGCCATAGTGTCGAATACAGTTCTTGAAATTACAAGGGACTTTATTGCCTCTTTCATTAGAATCGCAGGGCCGACCTATTGATCAGGTTCCGACGGTCAGCCGGCCCTTTTCACTCTTGCCTTTTGCGATTTGACTTTCATTTCCAGCTCCGCCACTCTACGACTACCTGAGAAGGAGACTCGCCATGATGGATCGACGAAGGTTCGTGAAAACCCTGGGCACTTCCGCCATTTCCTCAAGCTGGATAATGGCAGGCGATGAGATTTTGGCAAAGCTGAATACCGCCCCGCTGAACGGTGCAGGGGCATCGGCTGCTCAAGAGATTTCGCCAACAAGTGGGATTTGGCCCCGACCGGTGCTTGTTCCGCTGCCGAAGGAGGTCGCGAGCGTTTCCCAGCCCGTCCTTGATTTGGCCGGGACTTGGAAGCTCACGACCTTGCCTCCGGCGCACTTCTGGGAGAATGGTGTTGATCCTGCCGGCTGGACCGATATCACGGTTCCGGGCGAGCTTACGGCGCAGGGGATCGAATTTGCCAGGGATAACGAATTTGCATATAAACGGTCGGTGCTGATTCCGACCGAGGCAACAGGCAAGACGATTCTGCTTCGATTCGATGGTGTTTACAGCCACGCCCGAGTGTGGGTGAATGGGGAGTTCGTAAGGGAACATCATGGCGGCTTCACTTCATGGGATTGTGATATTACCGGGCACGTAACTCCCGGTCAGTCCGCGTCGATCACCGTGGGAGTGACCGACCGAGCCGATGAGATTTCCTACGCCAGCAACTATGCCAAGCACTATGTCGGCGGAATCCTGCGCGTTGTGAGGCTCCTGATTCTGCCTGCTGTGCACCTCTCACGATTACACGTTGAAACAGATTTCGATTCTTCCTTTAAGGATGCGCATTTAAAGGTCATGGCGAGCGTGGTGACCGGCGGTGCCCGCGGCGTCAAGCTGAATCTCCATTTGACCGATCCTGAGGGGAAGGTCATCCCTCTTGCTCCGAGCACGCTGGCCTTTTCCCCTGATGCGACGGAAGCCTCTATTGCAATCCCCATCTCTTCGCCGCTGAAGTGGGACGCTGAACATCCGAATCTCTACACGCTGGAAGCTGAGTTGGTTGTTCATAAGACGATCGTGGAAAAGACGGAAAAGAAGATCGGGTTTCGGAAAATTGAGCGACGAAAGAACAAGCTCTACGTCAATGGTGACCCGATAAAGCTCCGCGGCGTGTGCCGGCACGATATTCACGCTTTGGGGGGAAGGATAACCAATCCTGCACAGGATGAGGACGATGCGATCCTGCTTCGCAACGCCAACGTGAATTTTGTCAGGACTTCGCACTACCCACCGACCGAGACTTTTCTGGAAGCATGCGACCGGTATGGAATCTACGTGGAAGAAGAGTCGGCGGTATGTTTCGTAAGTCAGCAATGGTCGGTCAGAGGTGGCGGAACTGAGTCAGATCCCGAATTCACTTCCCGATACATGAACCAATTTGCGGAAATGCTCGAGCGGGATCGAAGTCATCCCTGCGTCATCTTCTGGTCGCTGGGAAACGAAAGCGCCTGGGGCTCGAACTTCCAAAAGGAACACGACTACGCCAAGGTAGAGGATACTTCGCGCCCCATCATTTTCAGCTACCCAAGGACGGTTCCGCAAGGCGTGGATGGCTACGACATCTTCAGCGCCCATTACCCCAAAGCTGACGGGGACTTGACCAGCAAGGATTTCCCCAAACTCAACGATGAATACGCGCATATTTCCTGCTATAACACCGAAACCTTGAAGCGCGATCCGGGGGTAAGGAACTACTACGGACACAGCATAAAGCGGTTTTGGGAGAACTGTTATTCCGCCGATGGCTGCTTGGGCGGAGCAATCTGGGGCGGCTTTGACGAGGTTTTCATGCTTCCCAGAGCGCCCGTGGGCTACGGCGAGTGGGGAATTGTAGATGCCTGGCGAAGACCCAAACCGGAATACTGGCTTACGAAGAAGGCCTATTCTCCGAACCGCATCCCTGATGATGACGTTGTAAGCGTGCCGGGCGCGGGCAGACCCCTTGCGATTCCCGTCAAAAACTGGTTCAACCACACTAATCTGGCAGAACTCAAAATCATCTGGGCCGTGGGGAGAGAGACAGGTGAAGCAACTGGCGTAAATCTTGCTCCGGGAAGGGAAGGCGCAATTAACGTTCCCGGTCGCGGGTGGAAGGCTGGGGAAATCCTGAACCTGAAGTTCATCCGCACCGGCGGAATTTTGGTTGACGAATTCAACCTTCGAATAGGAAAGCGCGTAGTAAGTCTGCCTGCGAAAATGGGGCCGGCGCCAAAGGTGGCAGAAGATGCGCGATCCCTTACGGTTCACGGGCCGGATTTTACGGTGGTTTTTGACAAGATAACGGGGCTGATTTCAGAGGGGACTTTCCGTGGCAAGAGGATTGTTGAAGGTGGGCCCTTCGTAACGCTTGGGTCTGATCCCCTGCCGCCCTGGTGGCTGACCAGCATGAGTCACTCCTCTACGCCCGAGGCGGCAGTCATAAAAATGCATGGGGCATACATGGCGAACCGTGGCGGGGGCGTTGTTCTTGGGGTGGAATTCGAAATCAGGATTGACGGCCACGGCTTGATTACCACGCACTACACACTTCAAGACCAACCCAAGAGCGCAATTGAGATGGGAATCGCCTTCATCCTGTCCAGCGCAGTCGACAGGCTTACGTGGGATCGTAAAGCGTTGTGGTCCGCCTATCCTCCCGACCATATTGGCCGTCCCCACGGAACAGCGATGCGGCATCCGAGCGGACCGACAGAAGCTTATCGCACAGAGCCGAAGCGTCCCTGGTCGCAAGACTCGAAGAACTACTTCCTCTACGGGTCCGGCGATCCCGGCGGCCGTGGCACCAACGATTTCCGCAGCCTTAAGGAGAACATCTGGCATACCTCGTGCCACTTGGCGGAAACCAATCTCGGCGTCCGGGCAGAGTCGGATGGCACTGCCGCGGTGCGCGCGGAAGTCTTGCCTGATGGCAAGGTTCTGTTTCACATCAATAATTTGTGGAGCTATGCCGACTTGGCTTGGGGAAATTATGCCCCGCCCATTACTGTTGATCGGGGCTACCAGAATATTGTACGTATGCGCCTGACCGATATTGATGAAGACTAGGACTCTACGGTTTGAAGTGGCACGGCTTCACCCCGCCAATATGCAATCGCGAGCTGGGCGAACTACAACGGGATGCGCGTTTCTATTTGTCTATTTCTCGCATATTATACGGCATCTTCCGATTGAGCGACTCTGTGCCACAAGAGCATTGTGGACAAAGTGAGATACGGTGCGATACTTGCCTAAACTTAGACTCGGACTAATTGTCGTGCTGCTTGCGGCCAGTTCCGCCCAGGCGCAGAAAATCGTCACCGTGGATTTCCGCCTCTTCCCCGGTTTGGCGGAAATGGATGGTAACTGGGCTGCCTTGGGTGTGGCGCACGACGGACAAGTCTACGCCGGGCTCGCCTGCCACGGCTGTCCTGATGGCGGGCATATGGTGAAATACGATCCCACTGCCGATCGCGTCACCGACATCGGGGCGCTAACCCTGCTGTGCGGCGAATCGGCGCTCGGCATCGGCCCCCAGTCTAAAATCCACGCCAAATTTGGAGAGGGCAAAGACGGCCGCATCTATTTTGGAACACACGCGGGTTTGTGGTTCAATTACGCGCGCGTGGACACCAAGGAAGGTTATCCGGGCGCCCATTGGATGGCCTATGATCCCAAGACAGGCAAGGTGGATGACTTCGGCATTGGGCCACGGTATGAAGGCCTCAACACTGGCGCCTACGATCCCCTTTTCAACCGTATTTATGGACTGACGCATCCCCGCGGGCACTTTGTTTATTACGATGTGAATTCAGGGAAGAGCGTGGACAAAGGCCGCATTAATAATATGGAATCGGTGTGCCGGACGCTGGGTGTTGACGACAAGGGGAACATTTACGGCAATTTTGGTGATGGTCAAATCTACAAATACGATCCGCGCACCGATGAGATTGTTGAGCTGCCGTTGCACATTCCCATCCGCCCCAAGGGTATCTCTTTGGGCCGCGATTATTTCAAGTCGGAGACCCACTGGCGCACCGTGGTTTGGGATTCGCAGGAGCGGAAGTTCTACGGGGTTGATGAAAGCGCCAGTCTGCTGTTCTCTTTTGACCCTAATGCTGGCTCCTACGGTGAAGTCAAACCTCTGGGGCAGCTTTGCGCTGAGGGCACCGGGAACTCGCGCGACATTCCCTATGCCACCTTAACCCTGGTCCTGGGCAGCGATCGCAAACTGTATTACGCTCCCCCGGCCAAGGAATTCGACTATGCCGGCAGCAAGGGGGTCGGAGCGACGCACCTGGTTGTTTACGATCTGAAAACGGGGAAGACCGAAGATCGCGGTGAGATGCACCTGCCCGATGGCCGGCGCGTGATTGGATTGAACTCGGCCGACTCTACCCCGGACGGGACAATTTACTTTGTGGGTGCGATTGAGGTTCGAGAAACCCCCGGCCAGAAGAGCGAATACGCGGGGAAGATTGGCAGCGTTCCCTATCGCCTGGCGTTGGTTATTTACCATTCCCAAAAGAGATAGCGCCCTATGATTCGCAAAATACTCATCTGTGGTTTCATCCTTGTGGCTACCAGCAGTCTGGCGAAGGCGCAGCGCGATCTTGACTATGACCAGGTCGTGGTGCCGCAGAATCGCATAGATGCGCGCGACCTTGGCTATGCGCCGGTTGACGTCATCCCCCATGGCGAAGACGGGGTTACGGCCTTAACGGTGGCTCCCAATGGAAATCTCTACGGCGCTACCAGCGGCAAACGCTCACACCTCTTTGTCTTCGACCCCCGTCACGGGTATGTTCAGCCGCTGGGATATCTGCCGAACACAACCGCTGTAACCAACGCCATCGTGGTCTCGAAAGACGGCGATGTGTATGTTGGAACTTCGCCCGGTGGACACCTCGTCAAATATTCCCCCCACCTTGAGGACCAGCAGCTACTGCGCGTCAAAGAACCCTGCCAGGTGACTGACCTTGGTGCTGCCGTTAAAGGAGAAGGAATTCTGGCGCTGGCGATTGATCGCGAGGCGGGCGTCATCTATGGTGTGAGTTATCCCAACGCGCACTTCTTCAGCTTTACCCTTGCTACGGGAATTGCCGCAGAGTTCGGAGTTGTCGCTCTACACGCCCCCCACGGAGAGAAATCCGAAACCGAGAAAATGGTCTCGCGCATGTTGGCCCTGGACCTTAAGGGCAATGTGTATGCCTCCGGCGAAGACGGCTTTCTCTTTAAGTTCGATAAGGAGAAACAAGTTCTCACGCGGCTCCCGGTTCAGCTTCCGGGCATTCCCGGCCGAGAACCCTGGTCGCGCGTGGACACATTCTTGACAGCTCCCTCAGGCCTTATTTTTGGGGGCACTTCTGATGGATACTTGTTCCGCCTCGATCCTGATGCGCGCAAGGTGGACAATCTCGGAAAGCCGCTGCTGCAATATCGCATTACGGGATTGGCGATGGGTTCCAACGGAAAGATCTACGGCGTGGGTGGCGATAAAGACGATTTGGCCCGCCTGTTCTCCTACGACCCGCAGAATGGGACTTATGAAATTCTCGGGTTCATCGATGTTAACCGGCGCCCCTACTATGCCTGGCAGGCCTATGTTATTGGGGCAATGGTGGCTGGACCGGACGGCACGATGTACATCGGGGAGAACGAACGAATTTCAAAGCTGTACCTGTTCTACCCCTGGTAGGCGCGGACTCTCCATTGTGGCTACCGGGAGGACGAAGCGTATGGAAATTAATGCCAAGCCAAACACGAGGTTTAGCGGACAGACGGCATTGGTGACGGGAGCGTCACGCGGGCTGGGCAGGGAAATTGCCCGCCGGTTGGCGCAAGAGGGCGCATCGGTGTGCGTCAATTACGTAGCACGCGCCGCCGAGGCGGATTCCCTGGTCGGTGAGATCCGCGTCGCGGGCGGACGTGCCATTGCGGTGCAAGCCGATGTGGGTGACCCGAGTCAAGTTGAGCGCATGACGGCGCAGGTCACAAAGGAGTTGGGCCCCGTCTCCCTATTGGTGAACAATGCGGGCGTGATCTTCCGCGCCACGCTGGAAACTTTCGAATCGGCCGGCATGGAGCGCATGCGGCAAACCAATGTCGACGGGCTCATTTATGTGACCCGCGCCGTGGTTCCTGGTATGAAGGAGCGCGGTTACGGGCGCATTGTAAATCTATCCTCCATCGCGGCCCATGGCACCTCGCTTCCCGGGAACGCGTTTTACGCTGCTACCAAGGCAGCGGTTTCAATGCTGACGCGCCGGTTCGCCATGGAGCTCGGGCGCGATGGGATCACCGTCAACGCCGTGGCGCCGGGATTTATTCTTACCGATATGGTAAGGGAAAGCCGAACCGAAGAAGAATACCAGGGTTTGGTGCGATCCATCAGCGAGAGGTCCATGGTGGGCAGGGCCGGTGATCCTCGTGATGTTGCCAATGCGGTGGCGTTCCTGCTGGCGCCGGAATCAGGATTCATAACGGGCCAGATTCTTACCGTGGATGGCGGCCGCATGGATTACATCAGCCACCCGTGAGGGGCGCGCCTCCAGAAGGGCTTCCATTCTTCCGCATTCCGGCTTATGAGGCAGGGGCCGAAGACCTTCCCCTATGGGAGCAATGTAGCGCGGACCACCGAATTTGTGGTCCGCGTCCCTTTATTGCCGCTCAATTGACGACCTGAGGTGCGGAAGGGCCGCGGACCGCAACCCCGGCGGTCTGCTACGGACTTCCACACGACGGTCAAATATTGCGGGCAAATGCCAGATGTCAGGGAAGAGACGCGGACCGCAACTGCGGCGGTCCGCGCTACGGACTGTCTGGCGTATGAGGCAGGTGCCGAAGCGGCCGGGATCAGTGATGAAGTTAGTCGGCCCGCTTGCTGCCCATCCGCCGGGGCTTGGGCTTGCTCTTGCCCTGGAGATTGAGCGCCACGGCTGCGCGGATGAGATCCTTCAAGGCCGCCTCAGCGACCTTGTCGCCTTCGTGGATGTCGATGGCGCGCCTGACATTCCCGTCGAGGCTGGAGTTGAACAGACCGGAAGGGTCCTCGATCGCCGCTCCCTTGGCAAATGTCATCTTGACGGCGTTCTTGTAGGTCTCTCCCGTGCAGACGATGCCGCCATGGGAAAAGACGGGCGTTCCGGGGTTCGTGGGCTTCACCCACTTCCACTCTTCGACGATCTCAGGGTCTGCCGCCTGTATGATTTCGCGCACTTTCGCCAGCGTCTTCCCGCGCCAGTCCCCAAGTCCCTTGATCTTCGCGTCGATTATTGCCGAGGCAGAATCTCCGGGTCTTTTCATGGATACCTCCAACTCTCGCACCTATTTTATACCGGGCGACAGAACTGTCTGCGCCTTACTTTGTAGCGGAGGTCTCCGACCGCCGTCGCCGATCGGAGATCGACGCTACAATTTATGGCGCGCGGTATAGCTGCGCTCAGAGTAACCTGTAACTTCCGCGAGTGGAAGCCTCTTTACCACCTCTCAAGGAAGGAAGGTCCACTCCGGCTGCCGAAGGCGGTCAGAGCCTCTTCGGCCACTTGCGGGCGCCAAGGAGGACGCGGAGGATTTCAACAGCGTGGCCGCACCACTCGTACGTCCAAAAGCAAGGTAGCGCGGACCTGATTTTGAGGTCCGCGGCTTTTTATTATGATGGGGGGAAGAGCCGCGGACCTTGAACCGCAGGTCCGCGCTACTTGCTGCTCACCCAGGTAATTCTGAGAGAACCCAGGGGACAAGAGCACAGAATTCAACTGAGCACACTTTTCGCTCTTTCGGCAGGGTAGCTGTTGGGAAGGTCGTTGCAAACCAATACGCAAAGAGTGTCTGTCCATGGTCCGGTCGTTTGTCACTTCCCTGGATGAGTTCGCCACAGAATAGGAACCAGCCACCGTAAAGGTGGTTGGGCAAATTCTCCCGCTCGAAGTCATAGTCAAAAGCTTCCCACTCCTTGCGCGGGTCGCCACCGGGCTCATTCAACAGCATCAGAAAATCTCCGGGGTAAAGCTTGCTTCGTTGTGTGGCGAAATTCTTGCAAGAAATGCAGGTACACGCATCGGCGCCAGGTACGGTGATTGTGTCCCGATACAGGGCAATGGTTGCCTCGCGGTCAAACCGAACAGTCTGTTGCAAGAGGCAAATTTCGCTTTTCATGTTGCTGATCCTACCTCAAATGTTTGCCTCGTGCGATATTCGGCGATTGGCGTAAGTCCTGGCGAATACGTGGGTGGCGCATACATTGGGGTTCATGTATGCGACCCGAGCGGCATGCTCACCCATCGAAGTGCCGCAGACATAAAAAACAATGTCTGCGCCACCCACGAGTCGCATGGATGTGCTCGCCATGCGCCAGTCGGCCGTTATCGACGCACTACGAACGCAATAAGCGCCCCAGCGGTCTATTGCCGTTCCAAGGTCAGCCGGGCAAAGGGAGTGCTTTTGCCCTTCTCCACGTTGTCCATGATCCACGTCCAGGAATCGGACTCCTTGTGGTGAACGAAAGTATTCGTGAAGGAGATGCTGCCGTCGCTCTCCTTAAACACAAACGGTAGTTCATCGCCGCTTCGCCTGGCATGGGCGATGGCTTGGCCTGAGAGGCCGCCACCGCCGGTGGAATCGAGCCACAGGCACGCGTATTGGCTTGAACTTGCGTCCCAACCCACGAAAACGATGGCTTCGTAGGCGGGCTGCCCATCATGTTTCTTCTTTCGGGAAACTTCGTGCAGGCGCACATACTCGTGCCCGAGCACCCAATCGGCTGCTACGTCGTGTGTCGTCTCCTTGCCGGCGAGCGTGCCATGCAGCACCCAATGCCCGGTCAACCGGTCAAGCAAGGGGTCTTGCAAGCCGCCCGACTGCGCGAGCCCGCAACCGCCCACAATTCCCATCAACACAACGAGCACCAGGAGTTTTCTCATCGCTTCTGCCTCCAATGAGTTTGCCTGCGTGTATCATATGCCATATATTCACGGGCGACTCATCCGTCGCGCGGCAGGCCTTGGTCAAGCTGGAGGTATTAGTTCTTGGGGGATGAGTCAGTTCTCCGAAAGGACCGGATGGGTTGAGTTGAACTTACGAAAAGTCCCTTCGGCGAGATCGCAGACTTCAAAGCGTTCGTAGCGCGGACCGCCGCCTCTGCGGTCCGCGTCTTTTCTCGCCATGAGGTTACAAACTGTTGTTGTGTAACGCCGTGTCAAAGTTGCGGCGTCCTTTTCGCCGATATTTCTTTATCCCCTTGCCCCTGCTTCCTCGGGGTACAAAGTTGATGGAGAAGAGACGTGGACCCCGATCAGATCGGGGCGTTCCGCGCTACGGACTCAGACCTTGTGGCGGAGTGGGGAGAGGGGCGAAAGGCAGCGACCCGAAGGCAGTAGACAAAGGGGGTTTTTGGCGAGTCCCGAATCCCGAACCCCGAATCCCGGCCTCTCTACGCCCACGTGCGGTCACGGGCGATGCCCTTGGCCAGCATTTCCTGCACATGGGCGGCATCGTCGCGAACCTGCCAGTCAAACATTCCCACGGCGATGAAATCAGCTCCGCGCTGGAAGGCGTGGTGAAAGCCTCCGGGAGGGTTTACTCTCCCCGCGCCCAGGGTTTTGAACCCGATCCAGGGCTGCTTGATGGTGCTCATGAACTGTTCCACTTCCGCCGCCGGGCTGGTGTAGTAGCCGGCTTGATTGACGGTGACCATGTAGAAGTCCGGCTCGATTTTCGCCTGCACGCAGGCCTGGATGGTGGGTATCAGGTGGGCGCCGATGCCGGCCATCAAACCTGCATTGCGGATTCCCTCCACGGCCCGGCCGATTTCAGCCACCTTTCCTTCTTTCACCAAGTGGTCGGAGGCTCCTCCGTGGTGGTACATGGCAATGGCGCCATGGTCGTGAGCGCGTTTGGCGTTTTCCACCGGGTCGCCCTGTTCCGGGGCGGACTGGGCAATCCATTGCAGCTTGCCGTTCCGCTCGCGGGTGAATTTCTCGTAATGCTCCATGATGTGCGAGTCAGCGCGCATCAACGTGGTGTTAATGCCGTTCTGCTCCGCCAGCGACCAGGTTTCCAGTATTTTTTCAGTATTGAAATAATGGGTCATCAGGGCGGATTGGTAGAGCAATTCGCCAGAATGGGCCGAGCCGGAAATGAGGTTCCCCCCGATGATCAGCCGGGAGACTTCGTACTTCCCAAACTTTCCCCGCTGGAGCCCGGCGACCGGTTCCTTGGCTTTTCCATACTCCGACCGGTCAACTAGCTGAGCCATCAGGGCTTTGTCTTCATAGCTGATTCCCCCCAGCAGGGCGCCGGACAGCCCAAGGGTGTTCCGCAGCACCTCGCGACGACAAATTTTGCCCATGGTGTAAAAGTCCTCCTTCGCCGCCCCAACTGGTGGTTCACACACAGCAGCAGCGATCTGCACCAAACTTGGGCAATCTGGACGCCAAATCGGGTCCAGTAAGCAAGGTGGCGCGGACCTGCTGTACAAGGTCCGCGGCTTTTCGTAGCCGTTTGTGGACGAGCTGCGGACCTTGAACCGCAGGTCCACGCTATTTGGTGTGCCGAAGGCACCTTGGAGTGCGGTCGCAGCAGCTACCGCCTTGGAATGCGGTCCCAGCAGCGAGCGCAGTGGAATGCCGGAGTACCAACTACTACCCGCATATCGCAAATTCAGATCGAGTCCATAGAAAGGCGGCAGCTTCGCGGCCGCACTCCAAGGTGCTTCGCGCAGTTTCGTCGTTGGCGGGTGCGCCGCAGGCGCATGGGCGCCATTGGCGAGCCCCGAATCCCGAACCCCGAATCCCGTGTCTTTGGCCTTTCCTTTGCCGCTCCAGCGCGTTACGCTGTTCTGCCCAATCGGTGAATGGGAGCGATTACGATGGCCGCTGCAAAATTCATCAAATCATCGAACAAGGAAAACATAATGAAACCACAATATTTGTCGCGCCGGGAAATGCTCACCACGTTGACTTTGGGAGGCATTGCCCTCCGTGCTGCCCAAATCAGGGCGGCGGCGCCGGGTTTTAAAATTGGCGCGTGCGACTGGCAGATTGGCAAGCGAGCGAATCCAGCCTCCCTGGAAGTCGCCAAGGATGTTGGACTTGATGGGGTGATGGTTGACTTCGGCAACTTCAAAGATGATTTCCCGCTGCGCCGCCGGGAAGTTCAGAAGCTTTACCAGGAAGGGGAAAAGAAGACCGGCGTGGTGGTTTCTTCCCTCGCCCTGGGCTTGCTCAACAATTTCCCCCTGAAGAGCGACCCCCGCGCCGAACAATGGGTTGCCGACGGTGTGGACGTGTGCACAGCGATGCATCTCAAAGTGGTTCTGGTACCTTTCTTCGGGAACGGTGACTTGAAGGACGACAAAGCGGGAACCGATGCGGTGGTCGCGGCCTTTAAGCGTTTGGCGCCCAAGGCGGAAAA
>JARLGN010000023.1 GCA_031292775.1 Acidobacteriota bacterium
CCAAACGCCACCAGCACTTTGGCCTTCTGGCGAAGCAGGTGAGCCATCTCCTGCTGCTCACTGGTACGGACGGCGCCGTTCACGAAAGCCGCCAGGATGGACCCATCGGGCATGGCTTCCACATCGTGCCGTTTGAAATCCAACGCGACGGGCCAGAAGACAATATCTACCGCGGCAACAACGTCCAGCACTCTCTCATCAAGATCCAGAACTGACTCTTCGCAGCCGCCGCACGAGGCGCACCAATAGAAGGCAACCTTCGGCTTTTCATTCTTGGGGACTGGTGCAGGTTCCGTCATCACGCCTCCTCAGCAAAGTCCGAAGTCCGATGTGGGGAGTCCGAAGCCAAAGACCGGAATTCGGACTTCGGACCGATTCACGCCGCGACTTTTTCGCTCGGCTCTTCGACTTCGGGCTCCGGATCTCGGAATTCGGACTGATTCCTTAGCGGGCCCAGCGCCCGGACCTTTTCCACCATGTCGTTCACTACTGCTTTCAGGCGTTCGGCTTCCGAAGCGGAAATCCACTCCAGGCGAAAGCGCTCATCTTCAATCCCCATCTCGTGCAAAACACGCCGGAGCATGTGCATGCGGCGCAGGGTTTTGTAATTGCCTTCCTGATAGTGGCAATCACCGGGGTGGCAGCCGCCAATCAGCACTCCGTCCGCTCCCCGCGCGAAAGCATCGAGCACAAACTGCGGGTCCACACGGCCTGAGCACATCGTGCGGATCACGCGGATGTTGGGCGCATACTTGACGCGAGAGGTTCCCGCCAGGTCCGCCGCCAGGTAGGTACACCAATTGCAGAAAAACGCCACGATCTTAGGTTCGAACTTGTTCTGAATCGTCACCAGCGGTTCCGGTTTCTTTTCAGGCATTGGCCAGCACCCCCTGGATCTCTTCGAAAATCTGGTCGTCTTCAAAGAGGTTCTGTTTGATGGTGCCCGATGGGCACGCCGCCACACAGGTTCCGCAACCCTTGCACAGGACCTCGTTGATTTGCGCCACCTTCTTGTCCGCGAGGAACGATATCGCCGAGTACGGGCAGAGCGGAACGCACGTCTTGCAGCCGGAGCACTCCTCTTCCACGATATAGGCCGTGTTGGGCTCCATTTCAACATAACCGGTGTCAATCAAAACCATCGCCTCAGCGGCCGCGGAACCTGCCTGCCCCACCGAATCGGGAATGTCCTTGGGAGCCTGGCAAGCACCGGCAATAAAGATGCCGTCCGTGAAGGTGTTCACCGGGGCAAGCTTGGGATGGCGCTCCAGGAACCATCCTTCCGTGGAACAACTGATATTGAAGAGACGCCGCACATCCTTGGCGTCTTCTTGGGGAACGAGTCCCACCGACAGCACCACCATATCCACCGGCACGCGCCGCACAAAGGAAATCAGCGTATCCTCGCAGCGCATCACCAGCTTGCCTTCCTCGTCCTTGGTCATCGCCCAGTCGGTCACTTCTGCGACGCGGCCGCGGATCATGTGGACGCCTTCCGCCAAGAGTTGGTGGTAGAACTCCTCGTAAGCTTTGCCGGGCGCCCGCATATCAATGTAAAACTGATAAACCTCCGCTCCCGTGCGCTCCTTGAGCAGATGAGCCAGCTTCAGGCTATACATGCAACAGACGCGTGAGCACCACTTGTTGGTGTTCTCGTCGCGCGAACCCACGCAATGGATGATTCCAATGGCCTGCGGCTTGCGTCCGTCGCGAAGGATCACTTCACCACCCGTCGGGCCTGAGGCGTTGATCAGTCGTTCCACCTCGGGTGCCGTATACACATTGGGGTAAACACCGTAGCCGTAATCAGGAACCTTGCGGGCATCAAAGGGTTGATAACCCGTCGCAAGGATAATAGCCCCTACCTTGATCGATTCCAGCTTGGGCTGCTGCTTAAGGTCCACCGCGTGGCGGTCGCCGCAAGCCTCAATGCAAGTCTTCTTGCAGCGCCCGCTCTTGAAGTCGATGCACGTTTCGGGGTCGATAACGGGAATTTGCGGCACGGCCTGTGGGAAGGAAATGTAAATGGGCTTGCGTTTCCCCAAACCCAGGTTGAACTCATCGGAAACCTTGGCCTGCTTGTAGACGCACCCCTCGATGCACTCCAGGCAACCAACGCAGAGGTCCTCATTGATGTAACGAGGGTGGCGCGTGATGGATACCTCAAAATTCCCCACGTATCCCTGCACTTGGGTAACATCGGATAGCGTCCAGAGGGTGATATTGGGGTGCTTTTTGACCGAAGTCATCTTGGGGGTGAGAATGCACGCGGCGCAATCGAGCGTAGGGAAAGTCTTGTCGAATTTCGCCATGTTCCCACCGATGGTGGGTTCGCGCTCGACCAGATAGACGTGCTTACCGGCATTGGCAAGGGTCAAGGCAGCATGAATCCCCGCAATGCCGCCGCCCACGACCAGCACATTAGGATTGATAGGGACACGCTTCTTCACCAGGGGTTTGTGCAGTGCCACGCGCCGGATTGCCGCGCGCACCAAGGCCATGGCTTTCTCTGTCGCCTTCTGGTGGTCCTGATGCACCCAGGAATCGTGCTCGCGGATGTTGACCATCTGGAAGCAGAAGGGGTTCAGGCCGCCTTTCGACACCGCCCCGCGGAACGTCCCTTCGTGCAGCAAGGGGGAGCAGGATGCCACCACCACGCGGTTCAGCTTGAGCTCTTCAATGTCCTGCCGGATCAGCTCCTGCCCGGGGTCGGAGCACATGTACTTGTACTCCCGCGCCGCCACGACGCCCGGCAAGGTTGCCGCATACTCCGCCACCGCCCTAACATCCACCGTGGCCGCAATGTTCGTCCCGCAATGGCAAACGTAAACGCCAATCCGCAAATGACCATTTCCCGCTTCCATGGATTTCACCTCGCTTGAGCCACGGATTTCACGGATAAACACCGATCAGAGCAAACCAGAATGAATACAACCCGGCAAAGTGACAATTAAGAAACAGCCCGCATGGATGTGCATTTTCGAGATGTAAGGAGTCAAGCTAAGGTCCAAGACCCGACAGCACACCCCTTTGTAATGATCTGATTCTCTCCTTCTCTTCATTCGTTTCTTTGATCCGTGTTCATCCGTGTTAATCCGCGGCTGAATCTACGCCGCCGCTGGCGCGAATTTTGCCAGCATTTCTTTGGCGGTCACGATGTTACGTTTCAGTCCGAGTTCCTTGGCGGAAAAGCCAAATGCCAGGCCGAGAAGCTGGGTGAAGTAAACGACCGGCATGGAGATCTCGCCATACTTC
>JARLGN010000165.1 GCA_031292775.1 Acidobacteriota bacterium
CACGCCTGCGCCACCCCGCTGATAAGACCCGCTCCATAGAAAAGCCGCCCGCCATAAAGACTGGCAGGCTTGCGAAGCAGCCTTGCACATGCGGGGAATGAGGGCAGTGTGTTCTAAAAATCTTCCAGAGAGGAGAAGAAGCAGAGCAGAGCAGAGAGGAACTATCAGAGTGCTGGGGAACGTGATCGACTTCGTCGTGGCGGCCTCCAAAACAAAAGCACAACTGCATCAGGAGTAACGACTACCTACTGTGTCGATGCGCGATGTTGTATTCCCCTAAAAGTAGTTTGTAAAGCACAAACTTTATTAAATGTACATTAAGCTATTAATTTGATGCTTGTTTGGCAATATTATGTCATATGACAATACCGGGAGATCACCATAGCTGTGACGGGTGACAATTTGGCGGGTTTTGGGCGAACTGGCACATCTCAGCGCGAGCGCAGCGCTGCGACTCGAAAAATGATTAAGGCAGCGGGGGCATGAAATGCCGTCCGCCGATGAGCACGTAGCAGGTATTCGCGCACGCGGCGAGGATCGCGACTCGCATGGGTGTGCCTGCCCTGCACCACCCGGCCCCACCTTGTTCTTGACAGGGGCTAGACTTGTATGTAGTCTAGAAAGTAGTCCGTGCCGGCGCACGAGACGGTACTGCCGAATGCCGAGCGCGCAAGAATCCGACCTGTGCCCATCGTGCCGATTTCTTCACCCCTCAAACAAACAGAATGTCGCTTTTGGGCGTTGGCCTGAAAAAAAGATGTTAATTTATGACGAACGAAGCTGGAATGTGTATGAAAACAAAGAAACAGTTGACAGAATGACCGGAAAAGTTTCGGACATTTACGGCAATTTGCCATGGATTTTGCAGAATTTTCCGGCTTTCGAAGGACATTTTGCAGGAATTTGCGCCTTCGATGCGGGATTTGGTGGGCTGGCCCGGAGCGAGCGTAGCGCTGCGACTCGAAAACTGATTAAGGCAGCCGGAGCATGACATGCCGTCCGCCGATAAGCACGTAGAAGGTATCGGCGTACACGGTGAGGATCGCGAGTCGCATGGCTGTGCTCGCCATGCGCCAGCCGGCCCAGACCGCTGGATTGCTTCAAATTGCTGCCACCCGGAGATGTTATCGTAAACAAAGCCAGTTATTCGCAAGTCGAGCAGCGGTTGCCACGGAATAAGGCCGCATGGCGGAGGGGAGCACCCGGCATCGAGCGGTCACGCTCTGGCCGGTCACTCCCAATGCGCGCCTTTCTTGATGACGCGCGCGGCGATATCGCCCCAGAACTCCGGCGGATTCAATTCCAGCCCATATCCGAAATCGGTGAGGTGGTTCACCACGCCGGGATCGGTGCGGACGATGGCGCCCGTGGTGGTGTCCCACCACTCCACGGTGTACTCGCCGTCTTCGAGTGGCGCGACATTCGCCTTGGCCTTCGGTTGAGGCACGCCGCGCACCGCCTTCCCGTCAACGATCCGGAAAGCCAGCGGGTCATGCAACCACAGCAAGGCGCGATCCCCACCACTCTCTCCGTAAACATTCATACTCACCGGCAGGTTGGGAAGCGTCAGGTGAATCGGGGTCCAGCGCCGCGAAGGCCAATCAACACCGGCAACAAATTTCGCCAGCGGCTGGTAGTGGCGGTAGAGATTGTTGTTGTCCACATAGCCCCACCACCAGTACATGCCCACTCCGGCGGCGCCCGAAACGGCGGTGGTCCACAGGCAATCATGAAAGTTCTTACCCTCAGGGTCCACGCTGAGGTCACCCTCCATGCCCTGCTCTCCAAAGAAGAAGGGCTTGCCGAAAGGGCGCATCAGGTGGTCGGTGTCTTGCAGCGAGTACAGCGCCGCGTCATAGGGTTGAGCCCAGTAGGAATGCGCCTGCACCAGGGTGACTTCCGGAAGCGCGAACATTCCCGGGTCGCGCCAACTGGTGGTGACAAGATGATGGAAGGGGTCAATCTGTTTCAGGTAGCCTCCGATGTCGCGGTGCCAGGCCACATTCGCCTCGCTGGTGAAAGCATCCAGGTTGTCCACTTCGTTCCACAGCTCCCAAGCCACGAGGTTGCTCGACCATCCCCAGCGCGCCACGCTGTAACGCAGACGGCGTTTCACCAACTCCCGGGCGCGGGGCGAAGTAAAGTAATCCGACGGCTTCAGGCAGGGGCCGCCATTTGCCGCGTTGTAAGGATTGCGCAGCCAGCGGTGGGGCATCTTCTGCTCCCACCAGACCACCATTTCAAACGTGAGTTGGTACCGGATGCCAAGCCTCTCAGCAAGTCCCGCGACGTAATCGAACCGCCAGGCCGACTGCAAATCGTAATGGCCCAGTCCCGTAACCTGGGTTTCCAATGGAAATCCGGCGTACGAACCATCACCCGGCCCGGCAATGATCTTGGGGTCTTTCGGCACGTAGTATTCCTGCCACAGGCGCACGTAATTCCCTCCGGCGGCGGCAAGGCGCGTCAACAAGCGGTCGAAATAGTAAGTTCCCTCGCGCTTTTCATAAAGGCACAGGTTCTCGCCAATGGGGAAAAAGGGGCGATCGGATTCATCCGCAAGAAACTGTGGGTTGCGTCTGCTGGCCCGCACAAATCCACCGCCAGGCCCCGCCGCCACACGCACGCTGATGGGCGCACTGCGGCGCGTCTCGGAGCCGGTTTGCAAGACCAACGTCACCTGATGCAAACCCACCTCTCCACTGGCAAACCGCACGCGCCATTCAGGCGTACCCACGGCCCGCAGCAGCTCAACAGCCCCCGATCCGCGAACTTCCGGATTCTGCAACGACCGGTCGTAATCCTGAAACCAGAAGCCCGGCACCACCATCTGCC
>JARLGN010000004.1 GCA_031292775.1 Acidobacteriota bacterium
CCGGACAATTCAATCTGACCAACAACCGCCGCGACCACTATGATTCCGCGGCCGTAAACCTGCGGCACGTTTTCAAGCAGAACCATGTTGTATTCGTCTCCTACACGCGGTCGCGGACGCTTTCCAATGCGGACTTTGGATACAACATTGACAACGTGCTCTTTAGTCCGCAAGCGGGTGGCCCCCTAGCATGGGATGCCCCCAACCGGATCCTTTCTTGGGGATGGCTCCCCATCACTCACAAGGTTGACGCGGCTTACAATGTCGATTGGCGGAGCGGCTTCCCATTCACTCTACAGAACGACTCGCAGGAGGTCGTGGGCGCGCCGAATTCACAGCGTTTCCCCTCTTACTTCTCACTCGATTTCAGCCTGGAGCGGCGGTTCACCCTGCTGGGATTTCAATGGGCTCTGCGCGGTGGGGTTAACAACATCACCAACCGGGCCAACTTTTCCTACGTTGATTCCAACATCGACTCTCCACACTTTCTCACCTATTCGGGATCTCCGGGCCGCGGCCTGGTGGGACGCGTTCGGCTGCTGGGAAGGAAATAGCAGCAGTGGACATTCACCCGACAGGCGTGTAGGATGCTTTCCAGCTTCCTGGCGTACCAACTTAAGCAGCAAAGCGAGGTCATGGATCATGTCCATTCTGATGCTGACGTTTGCAACATCCAGCGGTCATGTTTCTCCCCTCATTCCCTTGGCAATGGTGGGGATTGGGATCATTCTTTTCATTGTGGGCTTCATGAAATATCGCGAGTATAGGGTCCTGGCAGACACTCCCCGCATCCCCGTGCGCAGCGTGTCCATGGGACTGTCCCACGTGGCCGGGACCAGCACCGGCTGCGAACCGCTCATCAGCCCGCTGACGCAAGTACCCTGCTATTACTTCGAAGTCAAAGTGGAAAAGAAGGTAAAGAAGGACGACAAGGAAACGTGGGAAACAACGCACCGGGACAGGGCGGAAGTTCCCTTCTACATACAGGATGAAACCGGAAAGATTCTGGTGAATCCTCAAAACGCCGAGTACAACCTGCCGCAAGCCTTCTGGGGTGAACTCCAGCCGCCTGCATTGCTTTCGTTCGGCCATGCTCCTCGAAAGGTCGACCCATCGCTGGGCGTTCCGGCCCCCACCGACGATCATTTGCGTGCGTACTTGAACGGCCAGTTCAGCGGGGCGCGGGCCGCTCTCCAGGGATCCAATATGCCAGGAGCAAAAGTATTGGACAAAGGGTTGGCGGTCGCTGAGAAAATGCAAATGCTGGGCGTTTCGATCGGTTCCGGCGGCATCAGCATGGATTTTGGCAACCAGACGTACCGCTTCACTGAGACTTGCCTGCCCGCCGGCCGCACCACCAATGTCCTCGGCACGTGCACGGAGAACCCTACCCCCACCGACGAAGGCGACCGCAACCTCATCAAGAGAGGTGAAAACGAAAAGACTTTCCTCATCTCCACGAAGTCAGAAGAAAAACTTGAGGGAAGCCTGCGCCTCCAGGCAATTGTGCTGATTCTGATCGGCGCCGTGCTGATCCTGGGCGGTACCGCAGTGGGTTTGCACACAGCGCATATGCTGTGAGCCTCGCGCCGCCCTGCCATCTGCGTATGCGGGTGTAATCGAACCCGGGCATGTCTCGTAGGCACTGGGCGCTTGCCCTATGCCCTTTGGTTCGGCCGTAATCAACGATGAGGGGACGGCAAGCCGCCCACGACCTTCCCCTCACTTCGTCAGGCGGTCGCGCGAAATCGCCTTCATTTCAAACGCCTCCAATGATTTCACCCGGGCTCGCCCCTCCCGGGAGAAAACGCCAACCTCCAGGCTATCGCTCCTGGTTGGATACGTTCTTCCGGTCAGGCATGCCTGGCCATTGGCAAAAACCTCCACCACCGAAGCGTCCAGAAAAACCGTAAGGCGCAAGAGTTCACCGGATTGCAGGCTCAACGGAGTCCGATAAGTCCCGCCTATCGCCTCAGGACTCAGGCTGGAATGTGCTCCAGAAAGCACAATGTCTTGAGTCGCAGCATTGTAGGAAATCACAGTTTCTTCGGCCGCGTCAGGAGATCGCCGGACGGTGATGCCACACTCTTTCGCTTCCCCAGGATCCAGTGTCAGTTGTATTTCCAGCGAACTCCCACGTACACCGGATACAGGAAGCAAGCCGGTAACTTCAGAATTCATGATTCGATGACGGCGCCCGCGTAACTGGGCCAATTCCGGAAGCGGCTCCATGCGCAACGTGCCGTCCGAAGCAAGGGACAAAACGCGAGGCAGGGATATTGCCCCGGACCAGCCTGCGGAATTCTGTGCAGCCTTGGACCGCCCTTCCCTGATCCATCCCCACAGAATCCTGCGACCGCGGCCATCGGCAAAAGTCTTAGAGGCGTAGTGCAGCCCGCACCCATCGATCAGCCCTTGCGTCTCGGCCAGAAACTTGCGATGGGAATATGTACCCACAAAGTAATGAACTCGCCCTTGCGATGAGACCAGCAAGACATGCTTCTGCCCCAGGGGGAAAAAATCGGGGCATTCCCACATATCACCGGCTCCAATGGGCTCGTATTTGGGCATGCGTGCCGAATCGCGCCGTTCGAAGGGAGGAGCAGTAAATAGCGGTCCGAGATAATCCCAGTGGGCCAGATTCCTGGAGCTATAGAGAAATACAGCTCCTCCCTTGCCCTGAAATCCTGCGCCCACGGTCATCAGCCAGGAATCGTCTTCGCGCCAGATGGAAGGATCACGAAAGCCCGTCACGGCCGGTTCGTCAGGCGGCGAGCCGACCACCGGATTTCCGCTGAATTTCTTCCAAGTGGTCATGTCATCGTCACTCGTGGCAAGGCACTGCACTTGGGGAAGAACTCCCGTATAAATCAGCGTCGGCACACCTTCATTGATAAAGGCGGAACCTGACCAGCACCCGTCTTTGTCGGGTCCCCCGGGCGTGGGGGCCAATGCCATCGGCAGATGCTCCCAATGCACCATGTCCTTGCTGCGAGCGTGCCCCCAATACTTGGGTCCCTGCGGGAAAATTGTTGAACTGTATTGATAGAAAAGGTGGCAATACCCTTTCCAAAAAATCGGGCCGTTGGGATCGTTCACCCAATTCGCTTTGGGCAGAAAGTGATACTGCGGCCTATGGACATCAAAGGCAAGGCGCTCCTGAAGGGTGTCCGCAGCCGATACGGATTCCCCGCCCGGCAGGTTGCCGCCATGCAAAAGCAGGGCAGGTGCTGCCAGTGCCGATTGAGCCATGAAGCGTCGCCGCGTAATCATGGGCAATACTTTACACTAAGGGCAGGTATCAGGTGTTAGGGACTGGGTTCTGGGGGCTGGGGACCCGCGAAGAATGCCCTCACGCGCGACGAATGCCTGCCGAAGAGACAGGAAATTGCGGCCTTGTTTTGCCGAGACGAGAGCTTTGAGATTGAATGTCTTATAAAGAATACTGAGGGAGTATTGGAGGCGCGGGTGAGAATCGAACTCACGTATAAAGGTTTTGCAGTTCTTTCACTTGTACCCGTAACTGCCTTGCTGTCAACACGCAAATTTAGGAACCCCCTCCTTTGGTCCGATTTTGGTCCGACCCGGCCCCCGTTTACCCTTGCCGGCGCGGTTCACCATGTCTACGAGTCCCAGACCGACAGTCTTCCCTTGATTGACGCCCCGCGCCGAAAATATATGCTGGATTTCTACTGCATGTTGATGGAAAATCCCTCGCTGGTCGGAGGGTATTTCTAACCGCAAGGCGAAGCAAACCTCCGGACCGCTAATCCCCGATCCTCATGAGTGTTTCACCGCCGGCCTGAAGACCTGGGTAAAAACAATCGGACCATGACACCCACGCAAGATCTTACGGTACCCGTGAGACTGACCCGGGCCGAGATGGAAATCATCTGCTTCGGCCTCACGAAAATCGAAGCGAACTACCGGGCTTCACAGAATCCCGGAGGATATACATTCACGGAGTGTCGGCCGGCTCCGGCCGGGTTTACGGATGACTCCGTTGCGGAGCAGATGGCCGTGTTAGCAAGAGCACGGGAACTTGTTTGCCGCAATTCCCAGGCTACCAAGCGGCTGCATCTGACCGCCATCGAACTGTCTGCGTGCGCATTGGGAGTACGCGTTACCAACTTTTGGGACCGGAAGAAGAATGTACACTGGAAGCGCCGAAACCACTCGGCCACACTCAGGCATTTGCTGGTCAAGATTGAAAAACAGCGCAAGGTCGCCAAGCGTCGTCATATCCGGATTCTTGGCAAAACGAACTATGTCGCCACCCAGGGCCGCTGGCGGAAACATATCGCATGGATGCGTGCGGTTTATGTCTCCGCTTTTCAGGCCCGCACAAAGCGCTTGTTGCCTTACCGGCGGAACGCTGTTCGCAAAACCTGCATCACGAACTGGGTGAAGTGGGTGCAGAGCGAATTGAGTCTGCAGGACCTTGCTCCCATTCCCGAAAAGGAGATAAAGAAAGAAGTGCAAAAGGCGCTGCACGCTGCGCGCCGGAGGGGAATAGGGTTTTCAGTCCTTGACCCCGGACGGGAGCAATGGGCAGCGGAGTGGTTCGCCAAAAAGCTTAAAGAAAGAATCATCAAGCCTGCCTGGGGGAAGAGACATGCCGAGATCCTGGATAGAATCCACGCTGTTGCGCCATGGACCGACAAAGGGGAATCAGATGGCAAAGAAGCAAAAGGCAAAATCAAAGACACTGCACAGCCGCGGTCGCCACGCGCCCAAAAGCAAGCCCGTAAAGCTTAAGCAGCTTGCAGATAAAGGTCCGATTACTCTAAGGACAAGCGCCGCTCTGTCTCGCGGCGCGCCAGTGTCGAAGCGGCAAAAACAGGAATGGCGAGATTTCGCCACGAGCAAAACATCCCGAGATGGGGCCGAGGTCAAGGATCTTAGAAAACGATGGGACTCATTATCAGCGAGGGAAAAAGGGGCCTACCTCAAAGAGCTTCTTCCCAAGTTTTCTTCCATTCGCGCCTTCGCGAAAGCAATCTCGAAAAGTGAAGGGCGAATACGGCAATTGCTCAAAGTGGCTGACGGGGCTAAGAAATCGAAAGAGAATCATGAGGCGACGAAAGCCGAGGTCGAGGCCCATGCTCTTCCCTCCCCTTCCCCGCAGCCGGAAGCGCATAGCATTCCAGTGGTGCAGAACACGCTCCAGGGAAACAACGGAAAACCCAAAGGAGACGAGAAATCCTTGCAGCAATCCTCAGGGAGGAGCGATAACGCACTTACAGTTCGGCCGCCCACTCAAGCTGGCGTGGCCCAAATAGAACCAGAAGGCAAGGAAGAAAGCGTCGAGGGCGCTACAGCCAAAAGGCATAAGGAACTAAGGAATGGCACACCTGTTGGGTCAACAGCAACCCCTGGCTATGCAATGAATGACGTGGCAGCCGCAGGGAAACTCCTCCGGGATTGGATAAGGTGGAATTTCAAACCCGACGAATGGCCAGGCGCTGTTGAGGACGTCAAAACGGCATTTTGGCTTTGGAGGCAAGAGATCCGCAATGAGGCAAGACAAGATGGGCAGATTCCCGCAGGGCTCACACCCGGAGAGGTGATCAAACACTGCCTGTCGAATTCGATCAAAGAAGGGCTCGAGAGTGATGCTCAAAATGCCCGGAGGAAGTGGTTCGCACGATGGGCGTCCGTATTGTTGCCTGATCCCAAGATGAGAGGGGCGGCGACGGAAACGGCCAAGGAACTACTGAAAGAACCCACGTCTCGTTGGCTAGCTATTACATATGACCCACGCCTGAACCATCCAACTTGCTGCATCCGCTCGACGGGCCAGGAAGTGGCCGACGTACTCGACACTCTGGCCGAAGTGTTGTGTGGCCGAAACCCCCTCGGAGGGACGCAAGCAAGTCGCGAGGACATGGCGGAGGCCGTGCGATATGCTGCGGCGACATTGCGGGAAGGCAGCCCGCCGCCGCTTCGGTGAGGACGAGGAAGCCCTTTCAACAGGGTGCAACCCCTCCC
>JARLGN010000166.1 GCA_031292775.1 Acidobacteriota bacterium
GCCCTCTCCGAGGGGAGAGGGTGGCCGAGGGACGAGGTCGGGTGAGGGGTCTCTTTTCTCGACCTCCCACTTTCAACATGTACACAAAAATGTTTGCTAAAAAAGACAAGAACGTACGGTATTGCAATGCAGGGCGACAGAGGCGCAAGGGAAAGTTAAAGGGCAAAGCGCAAAAAGCAAAAATGAAAGCAGGTAGGGCGGAGGTGGACGTGCTACCTGCTCCAAGGGAATAATCGGGGGCTGGCGCCAAGCGCTCCTTAATGCAGAATCTTACGAATTCCACGGAGTATGAATTCTGGATGTTTCCGCTTTGCGCCAAAAGCACGACAGGAAAAACCCAAAGGGCTTAAGTTGGACCCTTCCTTCGCTGCGTGCGAGGATCGATCTAAATCGCATAGCTGAGCTCGCTATGCGCCAGCCTGCCTCGTCGGATCGCTCAAGACTCCAGGGAAATAATCGGGGTACCCCGTGGGGTCGCATTCATAAATGAGCGGCACTTCTCGCCTTGGATTACCGTGCGAAAGTCGTTAAGTGCTGGGGACGAATTGACGAGCTGCGGAGGAGGCCACTGTACGTCCACCTCCGGACTGCCTGTACCCAGAGGCAGGAGTGTGCGCCAGCCGGCCGACCTCTCCGCTAGCCCGCTTAATCCTCCACCCGGACTGGAATTCCCGTCTTAATTTCAAACAGACCGCCCTCTATACGAAGTTTCAACTCGGGATTGGCGGCGTTGAGATATGAGCGCAGGGTCTCAACAGCTTGGGCGTTGCGGATGCGAACAAGCCCATCAACTGCAAAATAGCCCATATCCCCTCCATCCTTCAGAATGTTCCCCAAATACGGGACCGCAACCGGGTCTACTACATAGCTCAATGTGAGTGCAGCCTCTGACCTCTCGCCGTCGGATTGTCCATGCAAGACCTTATCCACAAGCTGCCGACAGCGATCCTTCAAGACCTTCTCATCCCTGGGGCCAACTCGGAAGGTCACCTCCCCCGCTATTTTTGCGTCAATCTTCATTCCATTGTCAGTCAAAAGCGGTTTCGCCAAGCTCACTTCCACCTTATAGGTGCCGAGTTGCGCAGGTCTGTACCACTCATCCAAAAGGATCTCGTGTGAGTAGGTCTCTTCTGGACCGATTGAGAACTTTCCAGAAGTTGCTAGGCCATGGGGGCTAAACTGCAGCGGTTTAGTGGAAATTCCGTTGGGTTCCACGATTTTCAGGGTTAACTGGCTTTTGCGGTCTAAACCAAGATCAACGTTGATATTTTCCTTGAGCCCATTGCGGACTTTCATCTTTACCACAATAGGCTCGTTAAGCGTGGTATTTGGCCGCGTGGAGCACTCGAACGAGACATTTGATTCCGGTTCTGCATCTAGAACACCTGTTAAGCTCGGGATCATCAGAGCCAACCCAATGAACATGCACGAACGCACCTTAAACCACATGCTCCACCTCCACCTGTTGATGATCGCATCAATTGTTCTCACAGTTGACCCCTACTTGGCAGCTCGCGGATGCCCCATTCTTCGTAACCGTATATGTCAATGTCCCGCCGTTCTGGCTTACAGACCTGGAAATAGTGAATGGCCCGCCAAAGTTCACCGGGTTGCCATAATTGATGCCGGTGCAAACGTAATAAAAATGCTGAATCGCAGAAAAGGGTGTGCCAGCACCGTTGGATGGCGAGAGAAACGTGCCGGTGTGTTGGGTGTCACCAACTCCGCTTAACTCCGCAGGTTGGCCGTTTGGCGGGTATAAGGTAGGGTTAACAATCGCGTTGTACCACGGCGGGTCGGGCCAAGTGTAGCTGCCCCCGTAGCCTGGATAATCCACTCGCTCGTAAACCTTACAACCACAGCGGGATAGGTCAGCGCCATAGCCGGAGGTCGAGTCCCAGTTGTAAAATGACTCGAGCCTTCCCTCCCCGATATCATTGGAGTAGGCCTGCGTAAAATTTGTCGGCACCGGGCAGGAACTCACGTCAACCCCGGCCCATGTAGAATAGGCGGGTTCACTCATGCAGGTGCATGTCCAATACCCGTATTCACCGCCCTCCCAGTCCCCGCACCCATTATAGTACTCAGCGTCCACATACGTCTGTCCAGCGCTGACGGTGGATACGTAGCCATTGCCATCCACCGTGGCGATTTGTTCGTTCTCGCTCCACCAGTCCGTTCCGCCGTCTGAGGTGACATCGGTCGAATACACATAATTGCCGTTGCAATCCGACCACTGAGCGTACGCATAAAGTTGCTCGTGTGTGGTCATGGCGATCTGTGTATATAGGGGCTGAAAGCAAACGTCCCCTGTCGCACTGTCGCAAATGTCTAGCGCAGAGTAGTCTGCATACGATGGAACATACCAAATCGGACAGGGGCAAATGCAACAGTCATAGTTGGAAGCCATGCCGTTGCGGCGGTTAATCACCGCCACACGGCCAGCAACCGGTTCATTATCGACGCGCGCCCACGTCACCGTGCCGTCGGTCGCGTCCGCGGGAATGCGGCGACCCTTGAAGTCTCTCCTTTGCGCGTCGCGTAACTTTCGCAGATTGATTGCCCGCGTCTCATGCGGGTCGAGCTTTAATTGGGTCAGCGCCTGGTTCACTCCCCCCACCGTGACGACGAATCCCATGCGGACAGGTTTGTCGCCCATGTCGGTCAGGAACAGAATCGACTCGGTCTGGTTGTCAAGATGAAATGGGTTGGCGCCCGAACCAACCCAGCTCCAGCCTTCGTTTACCACGTGACTATCGACCACCAGATCGTTCGATTCATCCACGCTGGCGACCTCCGCTATCACCCCTCCAACAGGGCCGGTATATTGGATGCGCACTGAGGCGTAGGGAAGAGGCAAAGGTAGTTCGCTGAAATCAGAGAGGAGCGAAAAATCTTCCGTCGTATAGGCGGGGACGGAAATAGGCGGCAGGGTCAATTGCCCGGTGCTGTCCCCGGCTTCGCCATCGAATTCCCGATACTGTTCGGTTTCCTTTCCCATCACTTTGACCTTTTTGGCCTTCTCAACAAGAGCACCCTCGGGATATTCGATCGTCAGTGTGGCGGTTCTGTTGCACCTGTCATGTTGCGTAGCACCACACGGGGGTTGAACCTTCCCATGCCAGCAAAAGGTGAATCCTTGGAGGGTCTACCAATCGGTATGCCCACCGCACGCAGTGCATTGCTGTGTTGCCAGTCGGGCGAAGGGAAGCGCAACGTGGTGGAAAAACCGGTCACCGGGTCCAGCATTTTGCCTTGGGCCATCAACCCGCCCACTCCTCCCCGCGCCATAATGGTGATGCCACCTTCGGGAGCTTGCGCCGGACTAAAACCCAACCCTCCCAGCATCTCGGTTACAGAGAGGACCTTGGTTTCATGCGGCATAAAGGCGATTCCGTCTTTCGCAACCGGGTGGCTTTGGCCAAGGAATTCCAGGTAGACATCAGCCACCACGCCTTGGCCGCGCGTGTTTGACACCATGATGCGCGCATCCCGACCGCCTGACAATCCCCACCACAAACCGTTCAGCACCACCGGAATATCGGTGCGCCCTGGATCGTTCTCCAACATTTCCGATTCGTGGACGAGGTGGGTCAGTGGATTCGTCATGGTGATCTGCCCCACCACGGGCATGATGGTCCCCGTGAAGAGAACCGCCACGCTCCCCTCGGCAAAGGTGCCGGTGGGATCGGCTCCCTGCGCCACCAGCAGCACTCGCAGGTCAATCGTCAATCGTTGCAACGGCTGAATCGTGGCCGTTGAAAACACCGCCTGGCCCGCCAGGTTGTGAATAACGATGGTGAGTGCTGTGGGGTCTGGCGAGTCGCTGACCAGATAGAGTGTCGAATTAAAGCCGTCACGCAGCGAATAATGTGGGAAGTCAAGTTCGCGAGGTCCAACGGGGTGCTGCGCTCCGCAACATGCAGAGGCCTTGGTCTTTGCTGTCTGGCCGCGGAAATGGCGCGGCCCGGTGAACAGAACGAAACACGCTGCTGCACTGAGAATGAGGAAGAGGAAGGAGAGTCGGAGCTTCATTGTCGCCTCCGAAGAATCAGGATTACATTAACTGGAAAGCTTGTCCCCCCCCCTTGATAACTTGTCAAGCATAAAATATTAAGGTATAAAATATCGAGGTATATCACGCTAGTAACAGGCAAAATGTCTGAAATAGGGATAAACCAAGTACGGCTGAGGGGTGGAATCTCACTCCCCTTTCCAGATCCTGTGCGGAAGGGGAAAGCGACATCCGAGCTGCCGCCCATTTTTCTATTGACAAACACGCACCGATAGGCTACTATGCCTGGGCTAAGGTGGAACGTCGGCTCCTGGCAGAAGGTGACCGGCGCAAGAGGGCGCAGGGCGCTCCCACCGGGCGGCAGGGCGAGGTTCGTGAACGATGGCCAAATTGTGCGCGCAAGGCACGACGGACCGGGCAAGAAACGCCTCTGCTTGCCCCTGCGAAGGCGCGAATTACTTAGTGACTTTGTGTCGTCCAAGAGCAAAAATGACATTCTACGCTAAGCTGATAACATACTGAAAACAAACGGGCGCACACCGGCTTTTTCCACTCCCAAAGCTGACACCATTCAGAAAATAAACCCACTTACGGAAATGTCAAAAAAAAGGAAACTGATACGACAAAGTGTCCTTCCGGACTCCTCCCTGATGGTTGGCCGCCATTGCCGCCCGGGGTTCCGCGCGGCGGGGTCATAGGCTATTTAGCCGCGACGTCCCGGTCGCGCCCGGTGGTGCGTTCGACGCCCGCCACATTCTCTTTCAAATTTCTTGCTTCGCACCACACGGGCTTGATACGATTAGAGCCAATTCGATGCCGTTGCGGCGGGTCGGCCTTGGCTAATGGCCGCGCCCGGCTGCTTCTGCATCAAATTATCCTACAAACCATTTGCGAGTAAGGGAGGAGCGGCCAATCGCTCTGTGCCCAAGGAGGTTTGTTCGTGCCGGAACCCAGGGTGAACATGAAAGCAGTGGTCGTGATTGCGGCATGCCTGTTGGCAGCGCTATCCGCAAGTGCAAAGGGCAATAAATCAGCCTCACGGGCGCCAGCGGTTCAGAAACCAGCCCCCAGCTATGATGCGGCGCGAAACCCCGCCAAGGATCTTCAGGATGCTGTCGCCGAAGCGACGAGAACGAAGAAGCGGATTCTACTGGAGGTCGGCGGCGACTGGTGTGTCTATTGCAACATCATGGACGAAGCATTTGAGAGCCATCCGCAACTGCGGAAGGTGCGCGATGCCCATTATGTGACCGTGATGATCAACTACAGCAAGGAAAACCCCAACGATGCCTTCCTCGCGCATTATCCCCGCATCGCGGATTACCCCCATTTTTTTGTGCTGGATTCCAATGGCACGTTGCTGCAATCGCAACCCACCCATAAGTTTGAACACGGGAAGGCCTACAACGTTGGGAAGATCGAGGACTTTTTAAAGAAGTGGGCGCAGCCGCCGCGGCATTGGCTCAACAGCGTGGGGTAGGACAATTACCGGCCCAATAAGAAGGAGAACCAACTGCGCTTCCCGCCGCCTTGAACTTCGTTCCAATCCGGCTGCGGCGGCAGGGGGAGACCGTTGATGACGGCTTCCGGATTCTTCTGAAAAAGCAGTTCAGCTATTTCCTGGCCCTTCGCTTGCGCCACCTTGCGGTAGCAGCGGGAGAGTAACGGCGGGCGCCTTCTTACATCGTGGGCATCGCTGGCGAAGAAGTGCACCATTCCCGCGTCGAGCAACTTCTCGGAAAACCTGCGCACTTTGTTGCCGAACCCGCCCGTGTAAGATTGTGCCGTAACCTGCACCAGGCACCCCATGGAAATCCACTGCTCAATCAGCTCCGGTTTGCGCTGAAGCAGCAGGTTGCGCTCCGGGTGCGTTATGATCAGCTTAAGCCCGGCAACCTGAATGTCATAATAGACTTGATCAAGGTTGGCAGGAATAAACTGGTCGGGGAGCTCCACAAGCAAATAGGAAGTCTCGTTGATGGTGAAGTTTTTCGAATTCTGTGAGCAGATTTGGATGTTGTCGTAGGAAAGATGAAAATCGCACCCCAAGAGGAGCTTGGGCTCCGGGCCAACTTTTTCCTGGAGTTCCGCCACCAGTTGCCTATTCAGGTCTGGATCGAACGCGTAACTGTAATTGCTGTGCGGCGTCGCCACCAGGTGCGTCGTGCCATCTTGTGCCGCCATGCGGCACATTGCCACCGCTACATCAAAAGATCTTGCGCCATCATCAACTCCAGGCAGAGGATGGCAATGGATATCAATCATATCGGGGCCCAGGTAAATGCAGCGGTAACCGCCGGGAAATTTACGGCCTGCACGGCACGGGGAGTTCCCCCACGCGGCGACGGTTTGCGCCTTGACCTTCCCGCCGCACAATACGAAATTCCAGTGCAGAATAAGCAGGAATTCAGAGAAATAAGGATAGCACGCCAGCGGACGCGTGCGTCAACATGTTTAGTCTTTAGGCAGACAACCATAGGGTACATAATGGCCGAACGCCTGTGAAGAATTCTGTATTTGGGATTTCAAAATATAGAAATCGAGAGGTTCAGAAGTTTGGTCATTTCCTCCGATAACCGCTGGCTCCCGGTTAATTGCTGAATCTTAACAAGTTAGCTCCATTGTGGGCTCGATACAAATCAGATTTTAATTGGAATCCCGCTTGCTCTATAGGTGAACGAGTCGACGTCGGACAAACCTAGAGGGTAGCCAGCGACGGCTCGGAGTTTAGACCCAAGACCCGACGCTTGGAGGGGGGAGAGAGCTTCCCCCTCATTTTATTTTGGGCCCCCTTACTTTTTGGCTGCATCCCGGCTAATTCATCCTGATCCCTCATAACATCCGACGGCCTGAAATTGCCCTGCCTGCTACTGCCACTTCGATTGACGAGAAACTGAATCCTCTGCCTCAACCAAAATCGTCGCAGGATTCGAGTCTTTCTCGAGATGTCATGTGTTTGAACTTTTAGGAAGCGCTGGTGAGATGACATGAAGTTTGGAAACGCATGTGCCCTACCTTCTAGCGCGAAAGGAATCACGGCAGAGAGCAGACGATTGGAGTATGATTAATCAAGGACATAGGGATATGGGGCTTGCCCAGCCGCCGCCTGGTGGCGACATATGTGGAGGGAGTTCACGACACCCACAGGGCAGGGGACAGAGATACCTCGTTGACCTTTTGCAAGTGCATACGGACAAAAGGGGTTACTGTTATCCAGGCCTGATTGACACATATCAAACTGTCTGTTAGATTGGAAAATCGGCATATTGCGAGTCGCACTTATTAAGACATCTCACGTAATCTCGGGAATCGTTCTCACCGCCCTGGTCTTGGCCACGCCTGGATGCATCGTGCGGAAGGTGACGCACGTCCATGCGCCGAGTCAAAATGCCCCCGCTCTTAATGCGACACTGGCCGAACTCGTAGCCAAAATCAACGCCCAAAGCAATGCTTTCACCACCATGACTGCTACGGTGGACCTGGCGCCCACGGCGGGGTCGGTGTATTCGGGAGTTATTAAGGAATACCACGATGTGAAGGGCTTCGTTCTGCTGGAGAAGCCCTCCACCATTCGATTGCTGGGGCAGGCGCCGGTGGTGCGCACCAATGTTTTTGACATGGTCTCGAACGGCGAGGAATTCCGGTTATCCATTCCTACCAAGCACAAATTCATAATCGGTAAGACCACGTTCCGCCGTCCCGCCAAGAACGCGCTGGAAAATCTTCGTCCGCAGCATATTCTGGAAGCCTTGATTATCCCTGTGATCGATCCGGACCATGAGACCACCTACCGGCGGAGCTTCCCGTCCCGCACCGACGCGAGGCGCTATTACCTGGTTGATGTGGTCGAGGCGCAATCCCCCAAGCACATCATTCCGCGGCGCATTTTCTGGTTTGACCGGTCGAATTTGGAATTGTCGCGGGCGCAGTACTACGAGCCGGATGGCACTTGTACGGAAGACATTCAGTACTCCTCCTATCAGGACTTCCAAGGCGTCCACTATCCCACCCACATTGAAATAAGCCGGCCGGAAGAAGACTACATGGTGACCATCACCATTGAAAAGGCCACCTTCAACCAACCCATTGCCCCGGAGAAATTTGAACTGAAGCAGCCGGAGGGGGCGGAATTGATAAACTTGAGCGCGGCAAAGCAGGAGGGAAATCCTCTTGGACAATAAGTTGATTATTTCCAACATCCTGCATCGGCCCATCCGCACCGTGGTAAGTGCGTTGGCCGTGGCCATTGAAGTTGCCATGGTTATACTGGTGGTAGGTCTTTGCCATGGGATGGTAAACGATAGCGCCAGGAGAGTGGAGGGCGTGGGCGCCGACATCCTGGTGCGGCCGCCCGGTTCTTCCTTCATGATGGGGATGGGGGAAGCGCCCATGTCCATCAAAATCGGCGATCGTTTGCGAGAATTGCCGCGCGTGCTGGCCGTGGCTCCCACCGTCGTTCACGTCAACTCCGTGCAGTCACTGGATCTGATTTATGGCATTGACTTGGCCAGTTTTAATGCCGTTTCTGGCGGTTTTGTCTATCACTCGGGTGGGCCCTTCCAGGCGTCTTATGACATTCTGGTTGACGACATTTACGCCCATGCCCATCACTCCAAAGTGGGGCAAACCATCAATTTGATGAACCATGATTTTCGCATCTGCGGGATCGTGGAACACGGCAAGCTTGCCCGCAGGTTTATTCCGCTGGCCACCCTCCAGGATTTGATGGGTGCACAGGACAAAGCGACAACGTTCTTCATCAAGTGCACTGACCCCGCTTATACCCAACAAACCACGGATGCCATTAAGACATTGATGCCGACCTATACCATCCTGCCGATGAAAGAATACATGGATCTGATGACGTCCAATAATCTCCCCGGCTTGAACTACTTTATTACTGTTATGATTGGCCTTGCGGTGGGAATCGGGTTCCTGATCATTTTTCTGTCGATGTATACGACGATCACCGAACGCACCCGGGAGATCGGCATCTTAAAATCGCTCGGGGCGTCGAAGGTTTATGTTATTTCCGTTATTATGAAAGAAGCGGTGCTACTCACGTCCGTAGGTATTATCGCCGGGTTCATCGGGTCAATTATCCTGCGGAAAATACTGATTGGAATCTTTCCCACGCTTCCCGTTGAACTCACCTGGGACTGGAGACTCTACGCTGCCTGCCTGGCGTTGGTCGGGAGTGTGGTGGGAGCCTTCTACCCTGCTTTGAGGGCCGCACGGCTTGACCCTGTGGATGCCCTCGCGTACGAGTAACCCCTTCAGTCTGGGTTACGTCTGCATACGTGGCGGCCTAAACGTCCGGATCCCCGGTAATTCACCAAGCTCCGCACCCAACCGAGGGAGATCGTAAGGATTACGTGGAACCCATTATTTCGACGAAGGCTCTGAAGAAAACATACCGCATCGGTAAAGTTGATGTACCGGCGCTGCGCGGGGTGGACCTGCTTGTCCAGGAGGGCGAATTTGTCGCTGTGGTGGGGCCTTCAGGTTGCGGCAAGTCCACGTTGCTACATATCCTGGGAGGCCTGACAGGCCCGTCGGACGGCCAGGTTTGCGTGGACGGCAACGACTTTCGGGTAATGTCCGACTCCGACCGGACGCGCTTCCGCCGCCATAAAATTGGCTTCGTTTTCCAGCGCTTCAACCTGTTGCCCACATTATCCGCCCGTAACAACATTGCCATCGCCCAGCACATTCAGGGGAACGGATTCAACCCTCATCGTTTCGAAATGATCACTCGCATGTTGGGAATTGAGGGGAAACTGAATCACCGCCCCTATGCGCTTTCCGGCGGTGAGCAACAGCGTGTGGCGATTGCCCGGGCGGTGATTTGCGAACCCAAGATACTGCTGGCTGATGAACCGACAGGCAATCTGGATACAGAGAACTCCCAGATCGTGCTCGACATGTTGCGTGAACTCAATCGAACCTTCCGCCAAACCATCCTTATGATCACTCATAATCCTGAGGCCGCGGGGGTCGCGGACCGGATTATCCGCA
>JARLGN010000167.1 GCA_031292775.1 Acidobacteriota bacterium
GCGATCCCCGAACTGTTGCGGCCCGCCACCATGAGCGCCGTAAGCACCGGACCGAGCTCAAGCACCAGGCTCAAAGCCACCACCTTGCCCATCACCCCCACCTCGCCGAACGTGCTCAACGTGCGGTAGGATTGCAAGGCTAGGACGCCGCCGGTAAAAAACCCGATCAGCAGGACAATGGGCAGGGAGCCGAAGCCAATGACGTCCATCTGGATGAGCGTATCGACAAGGTAGCGGGGCGGCGTCAGGGAGAGCCGCACGGAGTCAACCAGGAGGAAGGTGTACTCCTGGACCGCCTGTACCCAGCGCTTTAAAGCACCTGTTATCATGATACTGATCATGGGGCTTAGTAAGTCATCCACTTAGAATCGATAAAGACCGCTGAAGGGCCACTGTAGCCAGCAGGGGTGGCGAAGTCAAGCACCCGGCGGTTTGCCTGCCGGTGCAGGGCAGGACGGAACTCCATCCTGCCAGCCTTTGACCGCTGCTCCGCGACACTTTTGAGGCAACCGCTGGTCCGGATTTTTCACCATGGATTCGTAAGGGCAGTGTTTCGGCCCTGCCGCAGCGCTGCTTTTCTGATTCTTTACGCATCCCGTCCTCGCGTACAGGATGTGGATATGCCCGTGGTGCGAAATCATGCCTAACTCTATTGCTTTCAATGGCTCATCTGGAAAACAGCATAAGTCGTTTGTTTTCAGGAATTCATTGGGAGCACTTTTTTTGCCCCTTTGTTTTCAACATACTATTGGGAGCAATCTCCATTTTTAACATCTTTTTTTTCGTCGTCCTTTGCTTTCAATAACTTATTGGGAGCACTTCTGGGGGCCCTTTGTTATCAATCGGTTATTGGGGGCGAATTTCATTTTTTACCACTTTCGGTGTAGGGGCGCCGCCGTCTGATTTCATAGACAAATTGGCTTTTCCTCGGCCCCGCCGCGACCCTGCCTGCCTTTCCACCCTCAGACCTTGCCAGCCTCCCGGCACGGATCACCCGCCAGTGCTCTTGTTGGCTTGGCCGCGCCTCTGCCACCCGTGGTGCGCAATTCCACCCGGGCACAGCTCTCCCTTCCACGCCCCTGCATGATGGTTGCCATAGCCTAGTATAATTTCTAGGCTATTCCTGCCGATGGGAATAACCGGGTCAAATTCTCCCCGCCGGACGCACATTCTTCACCCGGCGCGGGGAATTAGCCTGAATTCCACCCCGCAGTTTGGAAGGGCGGAGCTTCACCGGCTGTGGAAGAACATGCTGGTGCTGTGCAGGTCGGCACTACTCCGGTTCAGACCACCCCCCGTTCAGCACCACCCCGTCCGTCGGCTGACGGACACCCCTCCTCATCTGAGGAGGGGTGCCGTGAAAAAAAACTCCCCGCCTGGTTCAGGAGGGGCCGGAGCGGAAGCGACGGGGGTGGTTACCGGAGGCGACGGGATGGTTACGCGCAATGCTTTCCCTCCAGTCGTTCTCGATTGCGGGTGTTAAGCGGCAGGCTGGCGCATAGCGAGCTCAGCTATGCGATTTAGATCGATCCCCGCACCCAGCGAAGGAAGGGTCCAACTAAAGCATACATGATCCGCACCAAACCGCAGATCTGGGCTCGCACTGCGCCAGCCACCGATTATTTCCCTGGAGTTTTGAGCGATCCGACGAGGTCCGCGAGGTGCAGTTGTTTGCGTTGGCAATAATCCCGGATGCCCTTCACAATGCGTATCGAGGTTCCGGGGTCGTAGAAATTGGCTGTTCCCACTTGCACGGCGCGCGCCCCGGCGATTATGAACTCCAGCGCATCTTCAGGGCCGGCAATGCCGCCGATTCCGATGACAGGAATCTTGACGGCGCGGGCGGCCTGGTAGACCATGCGCAGCGCCACGGGCTTGATTCCCGGTCCTGAAAGTCCTGCGGTAACGTTGGAGATGCGCGGCGTCCGCGTTTCCACGTCGATGGCCATTCCCACAAAGGTATTGACCAGCGAGAGCGCGTCCGCCCCAGCGCCTTCGGCAATGCGCGCGAACAGGGCGATATCGGTGACGTTGGGTGAAAGCTTGACGAACAGCGGGTAGCGCGCCGCCTTTTTGGCCGCCGCGACGACTTCCTCCGTCAATTTCGGGTCGCTGCCATACACGATGCCGCCGCAGCGCGTATTGGGGCAGGAAATATTCAACTCGTAGGCGGCAATGCCTTCGCCCTCGTTCAGCATCTCGATGCAACGCACGTAATCTTCCGTGGAATAGGCGAAAACATTCACCACGGTGCGCGCTTTGAGCTTGCGCAGGAAGGGCAACTTTTCATTCAGGAACCGCTTTGCGCCCACGTTTTGCAGGCCAATGGCGTTGAGCATGCCCGAGTCGGTTTCATAAATGCGCGGGGGGGGATTGCCGTCCATGGGTTCGGGTGAAATCCCCTTCACGCAAATCGCGCCGAGCTGATTGAGGTCGATGAGCTGGGAGTATTCTCTGCCGTAGCCAAACGTTCCGCTTGCCGTCCATACCGGGTTCTGGAATTTCACGCCGGCAATCTCAATTTCGTACTGCGGAATGAATTCCCCCGCGGGGGGCGTGGTGACTGCCGGCCCGTTCACGGTACCGGAATCAGGTGCTTGTTTCTCCAGCTGGCTTTTGTTGGTCATAGCTTTCTAAAATGCAGTAGGCAGAAGGCACTAGGCAGCGAGCGCCTTCGGCGAATTCCGAAATCCAATTTCCGAGTCCCGAATCCCGATCCGCCTAATCGCGAATCCCCAATCCCGAGCTCTCCGCATCCCAGACAATTTTATCCGACCAGAACACCGGACCTTCCGTGCAGACGCGCTGGTAGGCTTCGTGGCCTGAGCCCTGGACGCGGATCGAGCAGCCCAAGCACACGCCCACCCCGCAGCCCATGCGATTCTCCATGGAAACCAGGCAGGGATGGCGGAAGCGCTTGGCCAATTCCACCGTGGCGCGCAGCATCGCCGACGGGCCGCACGCCATCAGCAGGAATTTCTTGTTGGTATGCTTGGTCAGATAGTCTTCCAGCGGACGTGTCACATAGCCGCGATAGCCCATCGCGCCGTTTTCCGTGGCCAGAAGCATGGCACTTACCACCGGCTTGAATTCATTTATTCCCACCAGGTCGTCTTTGGTCCGGCCCCCGAAAAAGAGACGCTGCTTGAACCGTGCCTCGGCCAACTGTTTCGCCGGAAGCAGCAATGCGGCGATGCCGATGCCTCCCGCCACGTGCAGAACTTCATCGGATTCGTGGGCGCGTGGGAGATATTCCTCTTCAAAGAACCCATGACCGAGCGGCGCAAGCAGGCCCACCTTGTCGCCTGATTTAAGGTCTGCCATCACGCGCGTGCCGCGTCCCACGATTTTGAAGAGAAGTTGCAGGATTCGCAGCGCCGATTCTTTCCGGTTGGACCCTGCCCGGCCGCCGCCGTGAGCCTGGACGTCAAAGATGCTCATCGGCCGGCGCAGCAACACGTCGGACCGTCCCAGGGCGCGCACCATGGCGAATTGGCCCGGCCGCACGTTGGGCGCTTGGCGCGGAGCATCCAAACTCAAAAGGAAATGGCCACCAGGGAGGGGGCGATTCTCGATGACAGAAACGGTTTCGTCGAACATCGCCATTATGCTAACACAGGTTTGAGATGTTGGGGGCCAGGTGTCGGTTGGCGGGTGTCAGAGTTAAGTGGCGAGCGCCCCATACGAAACTCGAAAAGCGAAATTCGAAATTGAATGCAGACGTTACGAGTTTCGCTTTTCGAATTTCGATTTTCGCTGCTTCCTGACACCTGACACCTGGTACCTGACACCTGTCCTACAGCAGTTTCTCAATCCAGCGCCGGATGTGGGGAAGCGACTTGCGGGGAAACCTGTGGGTGGAATTGTAGAATCGGAAGTCGAGCGAGGCGGCCCGCTGCCCCAATTGTTGGCGGATCTCCAGGTTCTTCTCCTGTGAGTAAAATTGATCCTGCCGGGCGGCAATGTGCAACAAGTGAGTCGCCGAGGGCTTGTAGTGTGGGTTCGACATCCAATCACCCGGAGCGCCACCGCACACCGCCACGGCGCCGCGAATTGCCTTAGGGTGGGTAAAAATATAGCGGTAGTTTGCCGAGCAGGTCTGCGAAAAAGCGAGCAGGAAAACCTGTCGAGGATCGGCGTGGTATTTCCGCACCGCAATCTGAATGATCGCTTCCAGGTCATGGTGGTGGAGGTTGATGGAATCCCCCATCTTGTACGTTGTGCCCCACCCAAATCCCACGCGAAAGTTCTTGGGATTCCTGCCGAAGCGGCGAAAGAACTGGTACGGGCCTTGAAGGGAAATCACCACCATCTTGCCGTCCCCAATGTGTTTCGCCACCCGCATCATGGAGTCTTTATTACCTTGATAACCATGCATGGCGACCAATAATGGCCAACGTTTCTGCCGGGCGTGATCGGGCGGCAGTTCAACCTCATAGTAGCGGCGCAGGGGGCTGCGAAAGAATTGTTCCATAGGGTTTGTGAGGACTCATCATTCTGATTACGATTAGACTTGTTTCACCACGCGTGTTTCCCAACGGCGGGGAAAGTCAATTCTAGCACACCGACTTTCGGACATACCCATTTGCTGACTCCCCTCTTGATTCAGCTGAACGTGTCCCACATCTTCTGCCGGACACCGGGGAGAATTGACTTCTCCCCGAAGGGGAGAAACGTGAATAGCCGTGGGTGAAACCCACGGTCGGCGCATTTTGAATCTCTCGGCCCTGACGGGGCCGGACGATGGGTTCGACCCCTTCAGGGTCGGATAAAATCTGGGGCTCACGGTCCGTGGGCGGCGGTCACAGAAAGCGTGACCTTGCCCACGGCTACTCAATTTCAACCCTTTCAGGGTTGAGATCTGACGCGTTCACCCCCGGTGTCCAGCCAAAGATACGGGTAAAGATCAACTCAGATGAGGAGGGGTGTCCGTCAGCCGACGGACGGCGTGGTTACCGGCACCAATTACTCTTTCCGCAGCTTGTTAAGCCTCACCCTTCCGAAGCTCATCAGGAATATCCCCTATTAACGCAGGCAGGCGCCGGTGAAGTTTACCTGGACTGTGCCGATAGGAATGTCGGAGGGGATACCTATGACGGTACTGCACCGGGTTGGCCGGTGTGCGACCCTGCTGGTGTGGGCATTGGCATTTCTGCCGCGCGTGGCTCACGCCCGGCC
>JARLGN010000168.1 GCA_031292775.1 Acidobacteriota bacterium
CACGCCCAGCATCGTCAAGGCGCCGGGCTTCGGCGATCGCCGCAAGGCCATGCTGGAAGACATCGCCATCCTGACCGGCGGCAAGGCCATCACGGAAGACCTGGGAATCAAGCTGGAGAACGTGAAGCTTGAGGACCTGGCCCGCGCCAAGAAGCTCACCGTCGACAAGTACAACACGACGATCGTCGCGGGCGAAGGCAAGCACAACGCCATCGAGGGCCGCGTGAAGCAGATCCGCACGCAGATTGAAGAAACCAACTCCGACTACGACCAAGAGAAGTTGCAGGAGCGGTTGGCGAAGCTGGTGGGCGGCGTCGCCCAGATCAAAGTGGGCGCGGCGACCGAGACCGAGATGAAGGAAAAGAAAGCTCGCGTCGAAGACGCCATGCACGCCACCAAAGCGGCCGCGCTTGTCGCGCACCAAGACTCGCGAACCTCCCTTGGCGTCCGAGTAGGTCCCCCCACCGCGTCATCGGTGTTGACCAGAATTTAAGCTTTCTGCTTTCGCCCAGCGGGGAATTTACCGCCGAGCGGCGCTGAAGTCAAGGGGCCCGTTGAGTTTTTATTGCGGGGGTCTATCAGGGGCCATGGGAATACCGGGGGAAACTGGGGACAGAGTGGAGTGGAGTGAACCCCAAAAATGAGACACGGAAACTAGGGACACATTTGGTTAAATGGAAAGGGGTCCCGAATGTCGGAACAGCGTGTTTTCAGTTGGGAGTTCAAGGAGGAGGTGGCGCGGCGGATGCTCAACGGCGAGAGCGTAAGTGCGCTGCATCACGAATTGCAGATCAAGCGCAGCGTGCTGTACCGCTGGCGCGACGCCTATCGCAAGGAGGGAGTGGTGGGCTTACAACGGGTCAAAGGCCGGCCGCCGGGAGCGCCGAATCCGCCACGGCCAGCCGGCTGGCTGGCGCATGGCGAGCACAGCCATGCAACTCGCGATACTGTTCTTGCACGGATACTTTCTAGGTGCTCATCGACTGAAGTCACTTCGAGCTCCCCGCCGCCTTGATCAGTTTCCGAAACTCAGGGCTGCGTCGCTTGGGCCTCACCGCCAAAGCTTGACCGGAAGTTTGTCGCATAAACAGCCGGTAGCCTCACCCTGGCGAAACCGGCCCAGGGTGTTGTTACTTACGACTCAATTTAGGAGCATTGGCGAACTGATTGTGCCTGAAATTGCATAATAAACATGCGGGCAATATGTCTGTCAAGACTTTTTTAGACTTAATGTCATATTATTTTATGGACGTGACTTATGTCGCATAAGTTTTGACTTATGTCAAAGAATTAAGGTGGGTGCGGCCCGTCTTCGATGGGTCGCTTGGTCAGTGCGGATGGGTGCTATGTAGCGGTCCCACAATCCATTAAGGGTATTTCGTAGCTAAATGCCCCTTGTCAAGCAAAATTCCCGGCGGCCTATGGCGCTCATGCGGATCAGGGCGAAAGCCGATTCAAAATTCAAGATTCAAGATGCCGATTCAAGACGCCGGTTCCGCATTCAAAATTCCAGATGCCGGCCTCTATCGCGAAATCTCAATCCGAATTCCGGATTCAAGTTTCCGGATTCAGGACTCCTATGTCTAGCTCTTGTCTTTAGCCGGCTCCTCCTGGCTCTTTTCACCGGGCTTGATGCTTGACCGCACCACCATAATCTTGTTCAGCATGTCGAACCAGAACGGTGCTCCCAGCGATACGGCGACGGCCGTTATCAGCCATCCCCAAAAGTGGATCCGGACAACGCGCAGGTACCCGTTGGAGGGAGGCCATGCGCGGTCGTCGGGATCGTCAATGCTGCCGTCTTTCTTCGTAACTTGCGCGGCAGTCAGCCAACCGATCGGCAATCCGAGTGTCTGAACGTCGGCCATGGTGCTCTTAATAGCGCTGAAATCGGCGTCGGGGGATTTTGGATTTCCAGTTTGATCCGCGCTAGGCTTCTTCGCCTCTTCCTGAGCTGCCGCCACCAGGGACTGCCGCAGCGTGGCATCATTGGAAAGGTGGCGCACCACAACCACCGTGTCAACATTGAGCCCGAAGGCGAGCAGGACTCCGAGCCCCAGCAAAATGTACTGAGTGCGTTTCTTATACCATCCCGACACGCGGTCCATGGCGCTGTTGTACCAATCCTCAATGCCTTTCCTGACCTTGGCGGCATCCGCGCCGGCGGCGTCAATAATGGCGATCAGCGGCTTTCCGACTTTCGCCGTCGTCTCGTTCACTGCCAATTTCAGCGCTGCCGCCCGCAAAGAGTCCATCATCGCCTTTTCATCCTGCTGGACAGCCGTGCTGGGGGCGACAACATCAATCAGCGCGACCGCGAAGTTCCGGGGCGGTATATAAGAAGGAAGATTGCCCCCTTTCCTGGGATCGAATTCCCCTTGAAACAGGCCATAAACAAGGCCGTGATTATAGATATCCTTGACCAGGCCTTCTGCCTTGTCGTCATTCAGAAGCGTTTTCAACCCTCGGAGGAGCTCTTTGCCTCTCGCGCCAATGAAAGTCAGAATCATCTCATTGAGGGTGGATGCTGCCAGGCTGAGAAGCAGAAACACGAAGACAATCCCAATGGCAATGTCGAGTACAGAAGAGCCAAACATGGTCTGAACCTCCTCACGAACGTGGATTCGCTCGCCTTGGCCACTCGCGGTAGGGGCGTCAGCAGTTTGTCCTACAACGAACCTGGGGCCTCGCCCCGGTGAAATAGCGCCAGGACGACTCTGTTCGTGACGCAACTTTTTAAGTGTAATGGCGGACAAAATGTGCCTGAACACGCGTATTAGACATTCAGTCAATACGCTTGTCAAGACTTTTGTGGATAGACTTTTGTGGATAGAATGTCGCGATGTCGTGACTCCGTGGGGTTTCCAGACTCAAAATGCGATTCAAAACGTCAATTCAAGATTCAAGACGCCATGCTCGATATAGCGAACCTTTCGTCAGATGGTTTTATCGGGGGCGTCACAGAGGGTTGCGAGCGGGCATTCCATGCAGAGGGGCTTGCGGGCGACGCAGATTTTTCTGCCAAACCAGATCACCTGGTGACTGAACGAAACCCAGCGCTCTTTGGGCACTAGCTTCATTAAATCCTGTTCCACCTTTTCCGGCGTCTTTTCGCGGGTAAGTTTCAGGCGGTGGGTGATGCGGAAGACGTGAGTATCGACCACCACGCCACTGGCGATTCCGTAGCCCGTTCCCAGCACCACGTTGGCGGTTTTCCTGGCAACGCCCGGCAGGCTAAGCAGTTCATCCATTGAACGCGGAACTTGACCCCCGAAATCCTGCACAATTTTGGTTGCGGCGCCGATGATGCTCTTCGCCTTGTTGCGAAAGAAGCCCGCGGAGTGGATCAGTTGTTCCACATCCGGCTGCGCCACGCCGACGAAATCCTGGGGCGTTGGGTATTGGCGGAAAAGTTCGGGCGTGACCTTGTTCACCCTCTCGTCGGTACACTGCGCGGAGAGAATTGTGGCGACGAGAAGTTGGAACGGGTTCTCATGCTGCAACGCGCATTGGGCCTGCGGGAATAGCGCATCGAGCCCCGCGAAGATCTTCGCTAGGCGGGGAGGGGAAGTGTGGGATTTTGGATTTTGGATTTTAGATTTTGGATTCGTCTTATCGGCGCGCTCTGGAGACTTGGTTTTGGTCGACATAATAACGTGGGATTATAGCGCCTTGGATTCGGTTGCCGATAGAAAATTGGGAGCAGGCCAAATTGATGTTGTGGAGGTGTAAAGCCCCGCTTGTCCAAATTACGATTAATCCGGAGAAGGATGACATGAGTTCTTCCCACCTCAGGTGCGGAATTGCTTCGATTTCTGCGGGTGCGTGGGCATTACCCAACCTGTTCCGCGCGGAAGCGCACCAAGAGGACCACATCCCTCGCCCCCTTGGGGGAGAGCGTGGCTCGCAACCGGCGCATTCATCAGTCCGTCAGCCGACGGAGCCGGGTGAGGGGGTCAAAACTCTGGGGCCTACTGGCATCGACGGATTCTGAAATCGCCAATCACCAATCGAAAATCCAAAATCGAAAATCCAAAATCAGCCTAACCCCGAATCCCGAGCCCCGTGTCCCGCTTCTCACCCTCCCAGGAGGTCCAGAACTTCATCCAGTTCGCGGTGGATTCCGGTGAGCGTGGGGGTATCGCGAACGGTATAACTGGTGGCTTCACTGTGGCGCAGCTCCATGACGAGGTCAACGAAGTGCTCGGGCTTATCGCTCTCGAACGCCACCACAAATTCCTGGTCATCCAATCCGAACGAGTAGGTGGTGTTCAGGCGCACGGTGGGATAACGGTGGCCAATCTCGATATGTTCATCCATCATGCCTTGCCGCGCGTGCTTGGTCAGGCGATACCACGCTTTGCTTTTGACAAAGGGGTAGACGAAGAGAAACTTGAACTGTCCGGGGATCAGTTTCAGGCGCGTGCCTTCCTGTCCGATGTGAGTATGCTTGTCGACGTACACGGAGCGCTTGGTCATGGAGAGAAACGAATAAGGAGTCGTCAGGTAATTGCCCAATCCCGTCTCCAGCAGCTTTGCCATCATCTCCTGGAATTTCAAAAGGTCGTATCCGATGCGCCAGAGCATGAAGTCGCAATCGCCACGCACGCCGATCATCGAGTAGGCGATGGTCATCACTTCCTTTTCATAGCTATTGACCACGGCAAAGAACTCGGCCTTGCCGCGCTTGCGCTCTTCCTCGGGCAGTCTCCGCCATGCGGGGTCGACTTTATAGCATCCGAAATTTACAAATTGACGGCGGTCTTCGCCGGTGGTCGCTGCTGCTTCCGGGTGTTTATGTTCAGTCAAGAGGTGGGCTCCTTGTGGTTTATATCCCTGTTTTAGATGCCGGGGCGCCAGAGTGAACGCGAAACTTCCCCGCGTGCCCATGCAATAAAGGAATCAGTTTTTGGCTTTAGTAATGGCCCTCCGCCGTGCCCAAACAAAATTCTATATCCAAAAGCGGGAGGCCTGGCGAAGCTTTAATATAGCACGAATTGTCCGACGGGGCGGCAGGTCCGCGCGGAGCAGGGCGGTCATAAGTTGAACGTGAGGTACGCAAAATACAGTGACAGCTTGCTCTTCGTAGCGCGGCCGTCGCGGCGGCATTTTCCGGTGACGGCAGGATGCCGCGCTTCACCTGAAATCAGGATTGCACTCGTGAGTAGTTCACATTCAACAATGATGGTTCATCGTGTCTGCTGACCAAAAGGATATTATTCGTCAACTACTTCCGGGCCGGAATTGACAAATGCTCCGAACTCCTTGCAATTATTAGCAATCAGGGACTATACTTCATTTGGCGAACGCACATAGTGGGCGAAAGCCCACTTTTTTGTTAGGCTGCGGGTCGGGTGCGCTCGAGCGCGGACTCGCCACCGGATTAGAGTGTGCAATCGCTTTGCTTGATGGTTGAAACGGAAAAAATCCGGGAGATGGCGGAACGGGTCGCAACCTCTGAGGGGTTACACCTTGTCGACGTTGAACTCAAGGGGAATAACTCCAACCTGTTGTTGCGCGTTTATATCGACAAGGCGGCAGGGGTTTCACACGCCGATTGCAAGATAGTCAGCGAGCAACTGAGCGCCATGCTGGATGTGGAAGATATATTTCCCGGAAGGTACGTGCTGGAAGTTTCTTCTCCGGGATTGGATCGGAAACTCACCAAGCCGAGTGATTTCACTTATTTTGTGGGACGTCGGGCTCGTCTGGTGCTGAAGGAAGCGGTGGCGGAGCAAAAAGTCTTGGAAGGGCTCCTGGCCGGATTTGAAAATGGCCGGGTTCGACTGGACCTGGGCGAGAGCGGCCTTCAGGAGTTCGACCTTACCAACATCCGGAAAGCCCAGTTGGTGGTTGAGCTGTGACATCGGGCCATCAAGTGATCGGGCCATCGGGTCATTGAAAAGCTGTCAGTTGTCCGCGGTCAGTTGCCCGCAGCCGGTGGTACGCAGGGATCCAAGGATTGAGGCTACAGACGGCGGACCACGGACGGCCTTTGAAGGGCCAGATTGATAAGAGGGAAAGCTTGTGACGACTAGTCTTCTGTTTCAAACGATCGATCAGTTGAGCCGCGAAAAGGGTATTGACGCGCAGATCATTATTTCTGCCGTGGAAGATGCAATTTTGGTTGCCGCGCGGAAGTATTACAAGACCGCTGAGGACCTTCAGTCGCATTTCAATAAAGATACCGGCCTGGTGGAAGTCCATGCTGTGAAGAAGGTTGTGGAGGAGGTCCAGGACCCTGACCACGAGATCAGTTTGAAAGACGCGCATAAGTATGATGCCGAGGCGGTGCTGGAAGGCGAAGTAAGAATTCCGAAGGCTACCGACGTACTCGGTCGAATTGCTGCACAAGCTGCCAAACAGGTGATCTTTCAAAAGGTGCGGGAAGCTGAGCGCGATACGGTTTATGCGGAATATAACCAGCGCGTCGGCGAACTGGTCAACTGCACCGTGAAACGGATGGAAGGCCCGGACGTCATTGTGGATTTGGGCCGCACCGAAGCGCGCATGCCGCGCAAGGAGCAATCGCGCCTGGAAACTTACCAGATCGGTGACCGCATTCGCGCCGTGATCAAGGAAGTGGATCGCGCCGCCCGCGGGCCGCAGGTGATTGTTTCTCGCGCCGACGCCCTTTTGGTGCAGAAGCTTTTCGAGATGGAAGTACCGGAAATTTATGACACCACTGTTGTCATCAAGGCCATAGCTCGCGAGGCTGGCGAACGAACCAAGGTGGCGGTTTATTCCAAGGACCCCGATGTGGATTGCGTGGGCGCCTGCGTCGGCATGAAGGGTATGCGCGTGCAGTCGATTATCCGCGAACTGCGCGGGGAAAAGATCGACATCATCGAGTACAACGATGATCCATTGGTCTTTGCCGCCAATGCCCTGAGCCCGGCGAAAATAAATCACGTCTCCGTTCTTGATGTGGGGGAGAAGCACCTGGAAGTCATCGTGGATGATTCCCAGTTGTCGCTGGCCATCGGCAAGAAGGGGCAGAACGTGCGGCTGGCCGCCAAGCTCCTGGTTTGGCACATCGATATTAAGAGCGAAGAAGAGAAGCGGCAGGAAATCGAATCGCAGATGGCTGCCATGGCCATGCGCGGCGCGCCTATTTCCGAGTTGGTGGGCTTGGGCGATAAGACACTCGGAAAGCTGCGCGAGCAAGGCATCGAAACTGTCGAGCAGTTGGCGCAAATGACTCCCGAAGACCTGATGCAGATCCCGGGTGTGGGAGAGAAAACCGTGGAGCGCATCCGCGGTGTGGTGACGGATTACTTCGAGCGCGACGCGTCGGGTGAAGCCGCGGCCGCTGAAGGCACCGAGTCCCAGGGTGGAGTGGTTGAGGAAGGGACAGCGCAGCCGGAAGAAGTTTCCGAAACCGCAGCGTCTGAGGAGACCACCGCGAGTTCAGCTACAGAAGAATCCGTTGCTACCGAGGAAGGTGCTGAAGCCCCCGCGACGGAAACTGAAACTGTGGAAGAGACCGCATCAGCAGTGGAACCTGAGAAAACTGAATTGCCGGGTGAAGGCGAAACCAAAGGGCCGGATGAGCCGAGTTCGACCGGAGCAGGAGGTGAAGAAAAATAAAGAAGGCTGCAAGGCTTTTATCGAACCGGCCGGCAGATCTCCGCGCTCAACGTCTGGGCAGGGGTAAGGGAGAAAAAGACTTACGCATGGGGAAGATTAGGATTAACGAACTGGCGCGTGAACTGGAAGTGAAGAGTAATGTGGTCCTCGAGTACTTGGCGGGGCTGGGTATTCCGGACAAGAAATCTCATTCCAGCGCACTTGACGACGATCTCGCCGACAAAGTCCGGGCGCATTTCCGTGACGGTGGTGAACCTACCCCCGAAGTGGCCGCTCCCGTGGAGTCCCCTGTCGCCCCGAGCCCTGCTGCGCCTGTTGTTGAAGCGCCCCATGTTCCCGCCGGGCTGGATCTGAAGAAGATCCACGACTTCGCGACTGACCTCCACCCACTGACGCGATCGATTGCGGACATCAAAGCGACAGCGCGCAGAGCTGTGGTTGCTCCGCCGCCTCCGCCCAAGCCTGTTGCCCCTCCGGTTGCCGCTGGACCGGTTGCTACTCCCGCTGCGCCAGGGCCGAGCCCCGTCGTGGAACGTCCGTTGGAACGACCTGCTCCGGTGGCGCCAGCATTAGCCCATGGTCCCGTTGTCGGCACCGCGGTCCCCGGACGCATTTCCGCGCCTCCTCCCAGCCAACAGCCCATTGGGCGCCCAATGCCGGGTCGTCCCGGGCAAGGTGGTTTCCCGATGAAGGGTGGTGGGGAAGCCCGTCAAGCCCCAAGCGCGCGGGCTGGTGCAGCGAACGAAATTTCAACTCCCAACCGACCACAGCATCTGCCTCCTCCCTCGTCACCGGGATTTCAGCAACGAGGTGGAATGCGGCCGCAGCAACAACAGCGGCCTGGGGGACGGCCGGGAGCACCCACGTCAAACCAGCCGATTTATCCGCACGCGACGATGGCGAAACCGGCTGCACCGCGGCCAGTTCCCACGCGGCGCCCTGGCGAGCCACGCCCCATGCATCCGACCTCGCAGCGGCCTGCCTCGGCTGGGCAAATGGCTACGGGAGCACCGCCTCAAAGTCGTCCGCAGTATGGCCGGCCCCAACCGCCCATGATGCGGCGCGGCCCGATGCCTTCAATGATGCCCTCGCGGCCCGTGGTGCCGGAAGAAATTCCGATTACGCGGAAGATTACCATCAGCGAAGGAATCGCTATTAAAGAGCTGGCAGAAAAGCTCGAAACGCGCGCCAAAGACGTGATCAAGCGGCTCCTGGACAAAGGAATTTTTGCCACCATCAACCAGACCCTGGATGGCCCAACCGCCGTGGGGATCGCCCGTACCTTCGGTGCGGAGGCGACCATTGTCAGTTACGAAGAAGAGGTCCTGCAAGAAGTTGAGGAGTCCGACCGCCCGGAAGACTTAACCCCGAGAGCTCCGGTGGTTACTGTGATGGGCCACGTCGACCACGGTAAGACTTCGCTGCTGGACGCACTGCGAGAGACCAATGTGGCCGCACACGAAGCCGGTGGCATTACGCAAAGCATCGGCGCCTACCAAGTGGTGGGGCAGGGGAAGAAAGTAACCTTTATCGATACCCCCGGCCACGAAGCCTTCACCTTGATGCGGGCGCGTGGTGCCCGGGTGACGGATATCGTTGTGCTGGTGGTTGCCGCGGACGACGGCATCATGCCTCAAACCCTGGAAGCTATCAATCACGCGCGGGCCGCCAAGGTGCCCATCGTCGTTGCCATTAACAAGATTGACAAGCCTGACGCCCAGCCGGAGCGGGTCAAGCGGCAACTGGCGGACCTTGATTTGATGCCGGAAGAGTGGGGTGGGCAGACCGTGACGGTGGAGGTTTCAGCCAAGCAGCGCAAGAACCTGGATCTCTTGCTGGAAATGATTTTGCTCGTCACCGAAATGGCGCAATTTAAGGCCAACCCGAAGCGCCTGGCGAGCGGGACGGTTCTCGAAGCAAAGCTTGACCGCGGACGCGGTCCGGTTGCGACGGTCTTGGTTCAGAACGGGACTTTGCGGATCGGCGACTCCTTCATCGTGGGCGCAATTTACGGCAAGGTGCGCGCCATGTTTGACGACCATGGACGCCCGGTGTTGGAGGCCCCTCCTTCCACCCCCGCCGAGGTCCTGGGGCTGGAAGATGTTCCCCAGGCCGGCGACCGCCTCCAGGTAATTGAGGATACGTTCAAAGCGCGGCAGATTGCCCTCCATCGGCAGGCAAAGCTCCGCGACGCAGCGCTCGCCAAGACGGCCCGCATTACCCTTGAACAATTGAGTGCGCAACTGGCGGCTGGGGACGTCAAGGATCTTCCGCTTATTATCAAGGCGGACGTGCAGGGTTCGGTGGAGGTCCTGTCCGAAACCCTGGTCAAACTCAGCACTGACAAAGTTAAGATCAAGGTCATCCACGCGGGGGCAGGCGCCATCACGGAATCGGACGTGCTGCTGGCTTCAGCTTCCAACGCTGTCATCATCGGGTTTAACGTGCGGCCGGAGCGGAAAGCCACGGAGTTGGCACAGCTCGAAAATGTTGACATCCGCTTGCACACGATCATTTACAACGTCACCGACGAAATCAAGAAAGCCATGGTGGGGTTGCTGGCCATCACTTACAAGGAAACATCTTTGGGACGCGCGGATGTTCGCGACACCTTCCGCATCACCAAAGTTGGAACGGTAGCTGGATGTATCATCCAGGACGGAAAAATCGAGAGGGATGCGCAGATTCGCCTGGTGCGCGACCATGTGGTGGTACACGTGGGCAAAATCCGATCCCTGCGCCGCTTCAAGGATGATGTGGCGGAAGTGAAGTCGGGAATGGAGTGCGGAATTTCCCTCGAAAATTACAATGACGTGAAGGTCGGGGAGGTCATTGAGGCCTATGTGAGAGAAAGGGTGTCCGAGCCTGCCATGGCCTGAAAATCGGGACTAGGGGCCAGGGTCTGGGGGCGGATAAAAGGTATAAAGGGTAAAGGATAAAGGCTGAAGTTCAAACGGTACAACGAAGATGGCCATCATGAAATTGCTGAGGGTATCCGATTATTAGGAACCAGTTTTAGCCTTTACCCTTTACCCTTCACACTTTCCTAAGTCCCCTACCCCCCCCAAGAGGGGTTAACACAATGCCGGTCGGTGTATTAACCCTGGAAATTCAGATTCCCTACTCGCATTCACTCAAAGAGAAACGCGCCGTCCTGCGAAAAATGAAGGACCGCCTCCGCGCCCGTTTCAACGTGGCGGTGGCTGAACTTGACCATCAAGACGTTTGGCAGCGCGCCACGTTGGGAGTGGTATCGATTTCCGACAGCCAGAAATTGCTGGACTCGGTATTTCGCCAGGTTCTTGCGGAAGCGGAAAGCATCCTGGGCGATGATGTTACCGACCACTTTCTGGAGTACTTTTAAGAGTGGCGAGCACACGAAGGGCGAAACTCGAAACTTGAAAATCGAAACTCGCCGCGATTTTCGAGCTTCGAGTTTCGATTTTCGATTGTTGCATTGTCGTCACTTGTCACGCTTCACTGCTTGAGGATCTCATGAGCATTGCCGGACGCCGGACTGACCGGCTGGGACATGAAATTCGCGTGATTTTGGCAGAATTGATCGCGCGCCAGGTGAAAGATCCACGGATCGGGTTCGCCACAGTGACGCGGGTGGAGATGACCGCGGACCTGCATTATGCCCGGGTATATGTTTCAGTGCTGGGTACCCCGGAGGAGCAGGAGAGTAGCATCGAAGGGTTGTCCTCGGCGGCGGGTTTCCTTCGCCACGAAATCGGCCATAGGCTGGACATGCGGCGGATTCCGGAACTGGCATTTATCCTGGATCATGGCGCCGAGGCAGGTGAGAGGATTGAAATGCTCCTGCAACAAATCCACAAGGACGAAAACTAAAGGGTAACGGCTAATGGTTAAAGGGCAAAGATGAAAAGAATGCACGTAGTTGAATCTACCAACGATGTGCCTTTGACCTTTAACCCCGTTCCTTCAGCCTTTACCCTTCACCCTTTAACCTTTTGACATGACAGCCATCACTCCCACCAAACCCGAAATTTCCGGAGTCCTGATTATTGACAAGCCCGCAGCTCACACATCCCACGATGTCGTGGCGCGAGTTCGCAAGATTCTGCACCAACGATCGGTGGGCCACTTTGGGACGCTCGATCCTTTCGCCACCGGGGTGCTGCCTGTCTCCATCGGAAAGGCGACGCGATTCGCGCAATTCTATTTGAAGTCCCGCAAAGCCTACGAAGGTACGATGCGTTTCGGTTTCTCCACCGATACTTACGACCTCACTGGGGAAGCCACGTCGGATGCGGTTCCCGCTGCCCCGGAAGCATCAGTGCTGGAAGAGCACTTTCGGGCATTCACGGGACGACTGCTGCAAATGCCACCACCTTACTCCGCCAAACGCGTGGGTGGAGTGCGCGCATACCAACTGGCACGACAGCACAAGCCGGTGAACCTGACTGCGGTGGAAGTGGAAATCTACGCCATGGAACTGCTGAGTTTGGACGGCGATCAGGTGCGCTTCGCCGTGGAGTGTTCGGGGGGGACATACGTCCGGTCCCTGGCCCACGACCTGGGACAGAAGCTGGGTTGCGGGGCGCATTTGACCAGCCTCCGGCGCACGGCGGTGGCTGAGTTTAGGGAGAATCTCGCTGTCACTCTTGAGCGCCTGCAGGAAGCGGTGGACCAGGAAAACGTGGAATCCTGCATTGTTCGGATGGAATCGCTTCTTCCCGATTGCCCGGAATTGCTGGTACGAGGGCGCGAGGAAACCTCCGTCCGGCACGGCCACACTTTCGAACTTGCCCAGGCACTTCGACCGGGCCGGGGTGGGGCGCCGGGGGTTGCGCCCGTTCCCAGTCTCCTCAAAATTCTCGGATCGGAACGGCGTCTGATTGCCGTGGCTCGACACGTCTCCGGCGCTATCTACCATCCCAACCTGGTTTTGGTTTAGAGCAGCCTGGGACCGCAGCCAAAACATGTAGGGTCCCGCGGCGCTGGCCCCCGGCCGAACGCCGTTCGGCCCGACATCGCGCGCTCATGGATTTTTCCGCCTGTCGTCCGGATAGGCGCAAGTCTTCCACTTTTAGGCCGTGCACGCCTCGGGGTGTGTTCGTTGCCATGAAGTCGCGTGAGTCAGGTATAATCGCACCTTTCCCATCATCAGGAGGAAGTCATTGTCTGATCATCTTGAACTTCAGTCGCTCGAACGGTTGGATCTGAGGAAATCGACAACCGTTGGCGGCATCGTCAAAGCAATGAGCCAATGCTCGTTTGGCGCGCGGATGCTGGGTGAAGTTGCGCTGAAGATCTTGGGTTGGGTGCAGGGAAAAAGGCCTGTACGTGTGGTCTACGACGGGAAGCAACTGCTGGGTACCTTCGAGAAAATGCGCCTCAAAGGCTGGATCCGCGAGGTTGTGAGTTCGGACCAAGTCCGCAACTTGAATCGGGATGGTTGGGAGCATCTCATCGTCGGCCGATACTCCGAAGGTTTCGACGAAGATATCCATCGGCTTGATGGTGCCATTTACATCAACAAGGAAGAAATCGCCCGCCCGGGTCAAGTAAGGGATGGTTACTTTCCCGATGTTGTCTTTGCCGATCCGGAGTTTGTCATCACCACGCTCTATTGTGCGCTGACGGAATGGACAGAAGGGCGAACGCAAGCCACCCGAGACTTGTTCGGCCAATTGGCGAAGTACTCCTCCGCCAAACCCATCATCGCCGGCGCGGAAACTTTGCGCGACATGGTGACGGACCCTGAGTGCACGGTGTTCCTTACACTGAGCGGCGCCATGACCATTGCCAAAATGGGTTTGGTGATCTGTGACATGATCGACCTGGGGATGGTAAACGTTGTCTCGTCGACCGGCGCGCTGATGGCCCATGGATTGATCGAGAGCGTCGGGCTGAAACACTACAAACATAATCCCGCGCACTCTGACACATTGCTTGCCGATCGCAAGCTCAACCGGGTGACCGACACACTGGAGCCCGAGGAGAACTTCAGCCACATCGAAAGAATCCTTGATGAAGTCCTGTGGGCGCTGAAGTCCGACGAGCCTATTGCTCCCACGGCGTTTCATTCTGCCGTGGGAGAATATCTCGCCACGCATCATCCCAACGAACGCGGTGCCCTCAAATCGGCTTACGAGAAGAATGTGCCGGTGCTTTGTCCGGCGTTTGTGGATTCGGAGATTGGCAATGATCTCTACGTTCACAATGAACGGAGACGGCGGGCGGGGCGCACACCACTTATTGTCTGGCCGGAACTCGATTCCGAGTTGCTTATTCGCAAGATGACCGGCTCAAAGCGCGCGGGCATCTTTTCCGTCGGCGGTGGCGTTCCCAGGAATAATACCCAGAACGTGGCGCCATTGATTGAGATCGCCAATGAGCGGCTGGAGTTGAACATGCCGACCCGGATGTTTTCCTACGGCTGCCGCATTGCGCCGGATGCGATGCACTACGGACATCTTTCGGGCTGTACGTATTCGGAAAACGGCTCCTGGCGCAAAATGGATCTGGAAAATGGGCGCTTTGCTGAAATTCGCGGGGATGCCACGCAAGTCTGGCCGTTCCTGGTGCGGCATGTGATGGACCTGATGGGGAATCAACCATGAATCGCCGGAATCTGCTCGCTCTCGGTTCCGCCTCACTTTGGTGGCAGGCTGACCCCTCCTGCCGTTGCCATAGCGTCTGCCGGGTATTGGCGAGCGTTCGGTCCTGCATTGTACGCAGAGCATTTAACGAAAAAGTGAGAATTTAGGATCTTGCAATGCCTAGCGATTCCGCCGGTGCGCATCTTTTCAGCGTCATTGTCAGTGTCAATACGGGACAAACCCGGCTCCACATAGTAAACTGTCTGGTCTGATTTGGTGTTGGGTTGGGTGCAGCAAGTGTGTGCCCTGGTTTTTGGCAGGGATCCCGTACCCTGCAGCGGTCAAACCAACTGCATGAAGGCGATTGGCATCGAAGTATAGAGCCCATCTTCTTAGTGTTTAAGAATAATCGGGCCAGCCTTGAAATGGTCGGGCTGAGGAGCATTTGTAAAGCCCGGTGACGAACGTTGATGCCGTCTATTCAAGTCCGCGTGGTGGAAACTCAGGTTAAGTTGCCCAGGAGGTCGAATCGATCATGATGAAGAAGACAGTGCAGGGTTTGATGGCGCTGGCGATATTGCTGTTGAGTGCAGGTGCGGCGCAGGCCCGGGATCTCGCCAAAGACCTCCAGTTCGATGTTTTTGCCCTGGGGGGAGCATCGACCTTTGTCGACGCGGGATATTTTGATGCTGCGGGCAGGAAATACCATTCGCGATTTGACTTGGGGCCCAAGTTTACTATTGGTGTCGCGGTGCCTTACGGGAAGATTCTCAGTATTGAGACGGCGTTTTCAACCGGTCCGAACGATTTGTTCGTAACCAATACCAACGTGTTTCCGCACGTCGGGGTGCAGTACCCGGTTCGCGTTTACATGGGCAGCCTCAGCGCGGTCGTCCACGCGCCTTTTTCCTTCAGGCACTTACGGCCTTATGCGG
>JARLGN010000169.1 GCA_031292775.1 Acidobacteriota bacterium
AGCACGCCGTCGGCTGCGACGAGTGCGTTCAAGGTAAGAAGGTCGAGGGCCGGCGGACAATCCAGCACAATGAACTGGAAGCGATCCAGCAGTGGAGACAGCGCGTCGCGCAGCCGATACTCGCGCCGCTCCCCGCTGACCAACTCGATATTGGCCCCAATCAGGTTCTTGTGCGAGGGAATCAGCCACAGCTGCTCGAGCTCGGTGAGCTGCAGAGCCTCCTCGGCCGAGGCCACTCCCATGATCACGTCGTAGATGTTGATGCGCTCCGGGTCCTTCACCAGGCCAAGACCGCTGGTCGAATTCGACTGCGGATCACAGTCGACCAGCAGCGTATTGACCTCGGCGGCGGCTAGAGAGGCGGCTAGGTTGATGGCGGTCGTAGTCTTCCCGACTCCACCCTTCTGGTTGGCAACTGCGATAATGCGTCCCATGATTTTTTGGTGTGTTGCGCGCCAGAATATGCGAACCCATGCCCGAAAGCAATGCCAGGTTTTAGTGCAATCCGAGGGAACGTTTCACGTGAAACATTTCGTCGATTCCCGGACGCCTATGGGTGCGGGGCGGGCCGGGGGAGTGTTTCACGTGAAACATATCTCGGGTACGGGGCAGGGCTAGGCTCGCAAACTGGAGAAGTGTTTCACGTGAAACATTGCTCCTCGATACCAGATCATGATTCCAATCGTAGTACATTGTCCACTCGGGCCCAATTATTCCATTCAACAATGGACGGCGAGCTTCTAATTATGTCCCTATGTGTCACTACTTTCCCACTTTACTGGAGTATCCCGATCGCTAATACCCTTCGGGTGGACTGGGGTAGGGGGATGGGTGGGTGCCATTTTACCGCCGTCAGGGTGGTCAGGTAGGGGATCTGGGCGGCTCCGACTAGCAGGGCTAGCGTTCCCTTTGGATTCAGGAGGGCGATGGCTTGGGGGAGGACGGCCTCAAAACTTTCCACCGCTCGCAGGGTTACCATGTCGGTACGTGGAAAATCTGGGCGGGCGGCCAGGACTTCGGCGCGGTCGGTGATTACATTGATGTCCGTCAATGTAAGTGCGCGGGCCGCCTCGCGGAGGAACGTGGCCTTCTTGTGATTCGACTCGATCAGCGTCAACTGGATCTGCGGAGCCCATATCTTGAGGGGGAGAGCGGGGAATCCGGCGCCGGAGCCGATGTCGAGGACGCGAACATCCCCGCCCAAGCGGAGCCTGGACGGGGCACCCTCCGGAGGTGCGGGGAAGAGGTGGCGGGCCAGGAACAAGGATTCGCCGAAGTGGCGGGTCACGATCTGTTCCGGATGGCGGATGGCGGTCAGATTGATGCGGCCGTTCCAGCGAAGCAATAGATCGATGTACGTCGATATTTGATCAAGCGCAGCCGGAGGCAGCGGCGGCTCGAGGAAAGGCGCGAGGAGAGCGGCGATGCGGGCTGTGTCCATGGGTTGCCGTTTCTTATAAGATACGGGTGCCGTGAAGTCTGACCGATTGACTTCACCTTAATAGGAGAGACTTTACATGTTTAAAACACGTTTTGCGATTCTCATGATGGCGTGGTCGCTACTGCTGGCGGGAATGGCAGTGGCGCAAGATGCCGGGCAGTTCTTAATTCTCAACGCGCAATATGGCAACGAGCGCAACCATGTGGACGTCACCAATCGTTTGAAGGACCTGGCGCGCCGCGACGTCCGGTTTCGCGTCAGCCACGACTCGATGGTCGTGGACCCGGCGGAAGGACAGGCGAAAATGCTGCGGGTGTTTGCACGCGGGCCGAACGGGCAGGAACGTTTTTTCGATTTTCCCGACGGCAGCGTGTTTGACGGCGGCCAGTTTCGCGCCTGGGGACGGGGAGACTGGGGTGATGAGCGCTGGAATGGCGGATGGAATGGCAGGAACGGCAACGCTGCCGGGGACTACGTGATTCTGACCGCGCAATACGGCGACGAATACCGGCACGTGGACGTTACGAACCAACTGAAACAGATGGCGCGGCAGGACCGGGTGTTCCGGCTTGACTACCGAACGTTTGGCGTCGATCCAGCGGAGGGACATGCGAAGGTGCTGCGAATTTTTGCGCGCGGTCCGGATGGACAAGAGCGGATGTTCGAATACGTGGACAACAGCCTGGTTGATGGGGCACTTTTCCGCGGCTGGGGTGGTGGCGAGTGGGGAGCCGGTGGCTGGAGCGGCAACTGGAATGGCGGAGGCCCTGTCGCAGGGGGTCGCGGCGATGCCGGGCAGTTCCTGATTCTGAGTGCCCAATATGGAAGTGAGCGGCGGCACGTGGATGTCACCAACCGGCTGAAGGAGCTGGCCCGCGCGGACGTGCAGGTCCGCTTGGACTACCGCACGTTCGGCGTGGATCCGGACGAGGGGCGCTCGAAATCGCTGCGGATTTATGCGCGCGGTCCGCACGGACACGAGCGCATGTTCGAGTATCGCGATGGCAGCATTATTGACGGAACGATGTTCAAGGGCTGGAGCCGCGGAGAATGGGGCGGCGCCAATGACCGTTGGAGCGGCCGGTGGGAAGGCGAAGAGCGCGAGGAGAGAGAACACGACCGGCAGTGACAGAGGTTCGAGGTCCGATTGCAGAGGTACAACCCCTGGCGATTCGGGTGGGCCACTTCTCGAAAGCGCGAGAAGTGGCGCCCACTTATTATTTTCGGTCGGCATTCAAAGACCAACCTGCGTTACTGTTCACAGGTTGATGGACCCACCCGGCCGTCGCATCAGGCGGAATGGCGTTGCTTGAATTCGTTGATTTTTTCGGTGGCTTTCTCCTTGGCGTCTTGTACCGACTGGCTGATTTTGTTCCGGCTCTCGTGTGCCTTTTCGGTTGCGGCGTCTCTGTGCGACTGATGCACCTGTTTGGCAGCGTCTTTCGCGTTGCCCCAAGTTTCCTTGGCCGCACCTTTCGCTTGATCCACAACTCCCTGATTGGCTAGCTTTTCGTTGCCGAGAGTTTCTCCAACGGCTTGCTTTACCTTTCCTACCGCCTGCTCCACCTTGCCAGAAACCCGATCCTTATTCACTGTAGTTCTCCTTGTCGCCGCAGATGCGGCGTTCTTTGTGCGTGAAGTATTCACAAAAATGGTAGGCGAGAGCCCAGGCGGAAAGCTGGCCAAAAGTGCACAGCCTCGGGGTATTTCTTGTCCAGCGTGCCCCCTCTCGAAAAGCGCGAGAGGCGCACCCCCTTTTCCTTCTCCGCCTACACCACTGAGGACCCAAGCTTACCCGCAGGAGATGTTGGCCACCCGCCGTGAAGAAACCGGGGTACGTCCCGTCTGTCCCCATTTCGGTAGCGAAAGCGACGCCGTTTTCTCCGAGCACAATTGCCGGGGATTGCCCAAAGCTCACTGTTTTCGGACTGAACGGCAAGTTGTAGGGCGTTCCTACAACTCCAGCGACCACATCCGCCGCCTGATAGGGATACTGAGGCACCGGCCCGCTGGATGGAGAGATTGTCCAGGTTGCCAAGATTCCTCCTTGGCCATCGGGAACGATTGGGCCGGGAAGCAAGGCTTGGTTCTGGGTAGTGGTGCTCAGTACTTTGCTGGGCCATGAATTGTCTACATTGATCTGCTGCAGATAAAGCGTATCTGAGGTGATGACGTTGTTCAGTGTGTTGCGAACCTCATATTCCACGTATATCGTCCCATCTGAATTCACCATGGGGGCCCCATGCAGCACTGTACGTTGATCGCTTTTCCGTTCATCGTGTTGGTTGAAGTGGGGATCGGATAGGACACCCCGAATCCGTTTGGCGGAAGATTCATCACGGATAGCGGGGGGAATCCATTGTTTGTCGGTTCAGAAATGACCACTGCCCCGTCGCCGCGAACCGCGATCTGCGGAGCGTCTCCGCCGCCGTAACAATAGAGGATCGAATTGCCCTGCCGAACACCTGCAGCCTGCAATGGATACCGGCCGCTTAAATGTCACCAGAGTTTGCCGGTCTGGGGGTTCAGAGCGGCAATCGTCATCGGATTGGTTTGTCCCCGGAGTACAGGTGTCACTCAGCTTGGTTGCTTCCAAAGATGTGGCGATAGGTAGCCTTGTCGACTCTCTCAGGCTTTTCGCTCAAGTGCCAGATTTTTTCGGGCGTATGTTCCGGGTGCGACAATTCAATATAAGCATCGTGATTGATAAAGCCACTGTGCGTTAGCAATCTCAGATGCGTTTCCCCTAGTTCGATCACGTGATCGGCACCCTCTGCTTGGCTTACGAAATCCACCATTCGTCTGGACCAACCACCGATGTTGTCGTAGTTCGGAGACATCGGGACTTTACCACTATTGTGCGCCTCCCGCACTTCGTTCTGTTCGTCTAGGTTCATAGGCACGAAATGCGTTTCAGACCATTTCATTAGTCCTGCTTCCCCGAGTAAGTTGCCCACATAGATATTTTGTCCGACGACAAATGGCGGAGAACCAATATGGAAATTGTCGACGGGATAGCGCTCAATCGCTTTTGGCGTAATGCGGATAACTATCAGATAGAAGCGCTGCTCTTCAGGCGGAGACGCTCCAAATGGAAGAATTCCTTTGACCACTTCGCCGAGATACCCTAAATAGCTAAAAGTGTAGCCGTATTGGTAGACGTTGACGAACACGTACGCCTCGGTCGAATTCCATATAACGTTACCAACAGCTCCGTCCTGCACATAGTACACACGCAGCCAGGCTAGAGCAGACACAGCCACCGCCAACACGACCACAAGGACGATCGTTGTTTTCCAGACCATAATGTGCCTCAATTACAAGATGCGGCCAGGCAAACGTTGTACAAAATATCGGACAGAGAAGGTGAGGCCGGATCCCACATACCGTTCACGTTATTGTACGTTGGGTCGAACCTTGGGTGGCGTTTGGGTCTCCGTTTGCGCGAAGATCTCGTAGTATAAACTGTAGGTATTCTTGCCAAATCTTAATCTGTTTCGTCTTTGTGGTCCGGTATGCGGTGTAGTTAATCGAAAATTCGGAAAATTCGGGGACAGACGGAAGTGACCCCAAATTACTAGAAATGTAGGGACTCACGGGACGTTCACCGGCTTTCAAAGACTGGCGGGTGGCGCACATCTCCGGCGAGTATAACCCGGCTTCTCCCTCGATATTGGCAGAGAAACAAAAGGGGGTGCGCCCCTTCTCGCGCTTTTCGAGAAGGGGCCCGCCGCGCCGCC
>JARLGN010000170.1 GCA_031292775.1 Acidobacteriota bacterium
CCTCCCGGATGACAAGTACAAGAGCCTGGTGGGCGAGCGCGGAGACTTGCGCTACTGGAACCCGGGTCGTCCTGCTGGCGCGCATTATTTCCCGCAGGTCGTGGAATTTTCGCTTCTGGGGATGGAACCCGACCAAGTTGGCACGCAGCGTCTGGAAGCTCCAGGCGTCCCCATTGTTCATACGCGGATTGACCGCCCCAGCGCTTTCCTGCATATCACAACCTTTGCCACCCGCCGCGCCAGCGAAGGGCGTGTTGACAACGTGATTCTGGAAATCGTCCCGCGAACGGCTGGTTCTCTGACGGTGGTTCCGCTGGTGCTGGTAAAGACGAAGCGGGAAGCGATTTTGCAAACGGAGCAGGGAATCACGGTGCTGCGTCTCGATGATGAGAAATCGCCGCCGTTTTTCATTACCGATGTGGCTCTGAAAGTCCGGCAAGTCGAAATGGCGGTGCGCGAGTACCGCATGAAGGCCGAGGTTGTTTCTGCGGGAAATCCCTTTCGATGTTTTCTGCGATTCCCCCAAGAGGGACAAATGCTTGACAACCTACGAGAAGGCCTTGCTAACCCTCATCAGGTATTGGAGGAGGCGCGCGAGGACTGGCAGAACTGGCATCCCTTTGAGGACAAAGTGTCGGTCCAAATCCCCGGACCGCAGGGGGACTTTCTCGTCGCCAGCGCGCGCAACATCCAGCAGGTGCGCGAGGAGAAATCGGGCAAATTGGCGTTTGAAGTTGGGCCCACCGTTTACCGCGTCCTGGCGGTAGTGGACGGGAACTTCATTTTGGAAGCCGCCCGCTACCTCGGTTACGACGCGGCCGCGCAAGAGGGACTCGAATCCGTCTGGGTGCACCAGCAGACAGACGGAAGCCTGTCTTTCGCCGGAGTGCGTGAGCACTGGAAGGACACCGGCATTGCCATGTTCACGCTGGTGCGGCAGGCGGAGCTCAGCCAGGATTGGAGCTACTTCCGCGCCAAGCAGCCTGACATGGAACGGGCGGTAAAATTCCTCGTGGGCATTCGCGACCGGGCCAGGAGCGATGGCAGCATCAATGGCCGCTACGGTTTGCTGGCCCCCGGCTATGGCGATGGCGGATTGCCCAACGTCCATTCCGAGTTCACCAACACCGTGTGGGTGCTGGCGGGATTGAAGGCGCTGGTTGATGCATCCGAGCATCTGGGACTTCCGGATCCCGGTGGCGCCAAGCAGCTTTATCAGGAATTGCGCGCCGCGTTCCAAGCGGCCACTCGCCAGGAGATGCGCCGCCATCCTGATGGGTTTGATTACCTGCCGATGCTGGCGAAGGACGACCCTCTTTGGAACGCGCCGGACGAATGGGACCGGCCCCGGCCGCAAACGGCGCAATGGGCGCTGTCGCACGCGATCTTCCCGGGCCTGGTATTCGACAAGGACGACCCGATTGTGCAAGGCCACATCCGCCTGATGCAGGCCTGCACACAGGAAGACATTCCGGCGGAAACCGGTTGGCTGCCCCACGGCGGACTCTGGCCTTACAATGGAGCCTTTGTGGCGCACGTTTACCTGTGGGCAGGGCTCACCGATTGGGCTCGGCGCACTTTCAACGGATTTCTGAACCACGCCTCGCCGCTCTATTGCTGGTGGGAGGAGCAGCCGGTGCGCGGCAGCCTGACCGCCGACCTGCACGGCGACATGCCGCACAACTGGGCCAGCGCGGAGGTGGTCCTTTACCTGCGCCACATGCTGGCACTGGAAGACGGGCAGGATCTGCGCTTGCTGGCGGGCATTGGGGATTTTGAACTGGCAGGCGGCAAACCCGTGAGCTGGCTTCAGTCTCCCACACGCTTCGGCCGAATTGACGTGAACCTGGAGCCGCTTGACGGCCACAAAGGCTGGCGGCTGCAATTTAAGCGAGGTACCGGACCCGCCCCGGTGAGTGTTCAGCTACCGGCAACGTTGGGAAGCCGCTGGCAATTTGCGAAAATCACCGGAGCAGAAGTTCACCGGCAGGGAAACGTCCTCTTAGTGACCCCCACCGCCACGGCGTGGGAAGCGGAGTGGAAGGCCTGAGAATAACAACCACGCGCGCCGTAGTAGGGGCGGTTCGCGAACCACCCACCGCAGCCCGCAAAGCGGGCGAAAGACCGTAGCCCATAGCGTGAGCTATGGGACGGCACCGAGCGGGCCCTCCCGAGCCCCGGAGGGGCGAAAGAACCCATCCTCGCCGCGATTTCACTCATCCATGCACGAACGGCAGTTGGGGAAAGTGCGGTCCTGTCATACCGTTTGGCCGTGATTTCTTTCGCCCCTGACGCGGCTTGGGTGGGGTTTGGGCCGGTTTTCTTGTCGGTCCCCCGTGAAGTGTGCCTCCCCCCGTCATTCCTGCCTGCGCGTGACGCCGCCGCCCGCATGTGGTATAAAACTAAATTGAGAGGGTAGGAGTATGGCAACACTCGATTGGTCTCAATGTCCCGCCGTAGAGAGCATACCGGGCAAGCGTAGCGGCGCATGGGTATTCCGGGATACGCGGACGCCGGTTTCCGTCGTCTTTGACAATCTGGAAGTAGGAGCCTCGATCAGCGAGATCATGGATTGGTTTCATTTGTCCCACGGACAGGTGGTTGCTGTGATCGAATTTGCAGCTCGAAGCCTTGATACGTTACCGGTGCAGCCCCCCGCCCCGATGGCCGATGCTCATACTCTTTGATAACGGTACTCCCGCGCCGCTCCGCGATGCGCTCAAGGGCCACGTGGTGGTTGAAGCCATTGAACGCGGGTGGAACCGGCTTGTCAACGGCGAACTCATAGCGTCCGCTGAGGCGGCCGGCTTCGAGATTTTGCTGACGACTGACAAGAATATGCGTTACCAGCAAGACCTGAAAGGCCGGAAGATCGCGTTCGTGGTTCTCGGCAATCAGCAATGGCCTACTTTGCGCCGTTACGTCGAAAGGGTTGTGGCCGCCGTCAACGCAGCCACGCCGGGCAGCTATACCGAAGTGGACATCCCATCCAAGTAAACCCTATCCCTGACCTTCGCATCGAAGCAGAACAACTTCGCGCCCACTGTTAGTTCATACCTACCGTGACGAACGCAACGAAGAAATCATTCGAATCATCTCGGCTCGCGCCGCCGAGTCGCATGAAAGGAGGGCCTATGAGCAAGCTCACCAGGGAACAGGAGCGAGACATCCGAGCCATCGCGGCAAAGCGGGACGACGACATTGACTTTTCAGATATTCCCCCGGTTTTGGATTGGAGTGGAGCGGAAATCGGCAAGTTCTATCGGCCAGCGAAAAAACCCGTCACCATGCGCCTGGACGCCGACGTCATCGCCTGGCTCAAAGCCGATGGCCGCGGCTACCAAACCAAGGCGAATTGGCTTCTGCGGCAGGCGATGCTTCATTTCAGCAAGGAGATGAGCCTCCCCCGCCGCAAAACACTCACCGCACGTGCTGCCAAAGGCAAGGGGTAAGGGCGCAGACATTGTGCCCGTCATGTGGGGCCAGCTCCGCTGGCCTCTACAGGTTCGGGTGCGGCTCCGCTGCGCCACCATCCTCTGTGTTACCGGCTTGGCCTGCTAGCCCGCAAAGCGGGCGAAAGACCGTAGCCCATAGCGTGAGCTATGGGACGGCACCGAGCGGGCTTTCCCGAGCCCCGGGGCGAAAGCCCCCCCCCTTGTCGCGATCTCACTCCGCCATGCATGTGCAGTAGTTGGGGAAAGCGTAAAGGGGCCATGGTGTTTGGCCGTGATTTCCTTCGCTCCTGACGGGCCTAAAACGTCCGGTTCGTGAACCGCCCCCCAGTCTCCGGGACCTTTCATTTTGCATTCTTCCCGCATTCAAAACCGTCGCAATCAAAGGAAGAACCGACAGTCAGAAGTGCGCTGACTGGCTACCTGCTATTAGTTGCCGTTAAGGGCCTGCCATGCGGCAAGAGAGTCCATGTAGTCTCTCCAGCGGACAATTTTGCGGTTCTTTATGGTGACGATGGAGACAAACCGGTTGTCATAGGTGGCGCCGGTTCTCACAGCCTTGCCGTGAACTTGGTATTCCAGAACAACGACGCCATTTCCCTTGTCATGATGAACGGCAAGCTTATCGGCTTTGTGAACCTTGATGCTGTCGCCATAACCGGAATACGCGGCTACCAAGTTTTCTCGCCCGCGAATCTTCTCCGGCCAACCAGGGAAGCGGTAGAGAAACTCAAATTCGGCATCGTCAGCGATAGTGTCGAAGTAATGATCGCCATCGACCAAGCCTTCTAATCCTCTCATCACCACTTCAAAGAATGGATTGAGTGCTTCGTGTTGAGGGTATTTGGCATTCGGCATGGACTGGCTCCTTCCTTTGCTTACTTTTCTTTTGTTGCCTACTGATCTTCGGTTGATTATATATTGGCGGGCTGGCGCAGGGCGAGCGCAGCCCTGCGACTTAGGGCGGATCAGGCCAGGCGGTCCATGGTCAAGACGGACGAGTCTTGCAGAAAGTAAAAGCGGAAGCTTGACCAGGGCCATTGATCGGGAGAGGTCACCAGCCTTCTCTTCACCGGGTTGTGGTGCATATCGTTTCGACAAAAGTCCAGCAAAAGCGCTGACACGTAAACAAGTGGGCGCGGCGAAAAGTGCTGGTGGTGACAAACTGCAACTGGCCGGGTTCAAAATGGCGTCCATAGATCGGCATACTGAAACTATCAGCGGGCTGGACCAGAAACGTGAGTCGCAGGGCTGGGCTCGCCCTGCGCCAGCCGGCCTTGATGTTGAAATGTCCACCGACGATCAGTATCATTCCCGCACTGTTTACGAGGACGCGTTACATGGAAAGAGGCACAGTAGTTCAGTGCCATACTACGCAAA
>JARLGN010000171.1 GCA_031292775.1 Acidobacteriota bacterium
CGCGTAGAAAAAAAGGGGAATTAAAAATGAAGGATGGTCCCACGATGTTGATGAAAACAATAGACTTAACTATTCGATGCCACGATCTGTATGAAAAGAAATGGGGTTAGCTCAAATTTCGGGTCAACAGATCATTGTCCTCCAGCAGGCCTTTGGGGCCTTCAAACGGACAACGCTCCAACCACCCATGGCCCGGCGATCCTATGAATAGATGGCACGATGAACAAATGCCCCAAGGGTTCAATGCCCCAACGAACAAATGGTCCAATGAGGGAATGACCCGATGAATCGATGGCCCGATTCCCTACTGCCCTTCGTCCCAAAATCGCTCGCTCAAATACTTGTCTCCGCTGTCGGGGAAAATCGTTACCACCACTCCGCGGGTCAACCGATTCGCCACCTTCAGGGCGGCCACCATGGCGGCTCCGGACGATACACCCACCAGCAAGCCCTCCTCGCGCGCCAGTCGCAAGGTCATGCGGTGGGCATCTTCCGTCGAGATTTCCAGATTCTCGTCGGCGACACTTTCCTCATAGATCCCCGGCTTGATGGCCGTTGGCATGTGCTTCATACCCTCCAGGCCGTGAAAGGGCGAGTCCGGCTGAAAGGACAGGCACTGGATGCGCGGGTTCAGCTCCTTGAGCCGCCGCGCCGTACCGATAAACGTGCCACTGGTCCCAAGCCCCGCCACGTAATGGGTTATGCGGCCTTCCGTTTGTTCGAAAATCTCAGGCCCGGTGGTAAGGTAATGCGCACCCCAGTTGGCAGGGTTGTCGTACTGATTCGCATAGAAGTAAAGTTCCGGATTCTCATTGGCCATCGCGCGCACGCGGCGAATCGCTCCGTCGGAGCCCTCCATCGGGTCGGTGTAGACGATCTCCGCGCCGTAGGCCTTCAGAATCCGCTTGCGCTCCATGCTCACGTTGGATGGCATGCAGAGCTTTATGCGGTAGTTTTTGGCCGCTCCGATCATCGCATAGGCAATGCCGGTGTTACCGGAGGTCGAATCCGTCAGGATTTTGTCACGGGACATCAATCCGGCTGCTTCCGCCTCGCGGATAATGTTCATCGCCGGACGGTCCTTCACCGAGCCGCCGGGGTTTTCCCATTCCGCCTTGGCGTAAATCTCAACGTCCGGCGAAGCGGGGCGAATTCGCGCCAGGCGCACAAGCGAGGTATTACCGATCAGATCCAGCACGCTTGCCGGTCCGCGTAGTAATTTGGAATTTTGAATCGTAGCAGCCCTTGCGTTTTCTACCATAAGTGCAATAGACTTTTTATTCTAGGGGCAGGTTCCAATTTGTGTCAACGGGCGGTGTGGGGGCTTAAATAATGGCCCACGCCAGGGAACCTGATTAGCCACCCAACCCAAGGGGCAGATCGGAACCACATATGGCAATTGCGACCGCCGCAGCACAAGACGTCTTAAAGCAATTTGAGCAGGCTGGCTTTGAAGTGGCGAAAGAGGCAGCGGGAAGAACCGAAGTCAAGAAATCCGGTTGCGTGGCTTATTTGGAAAGCCAGGATGGACGCTGGACTTACATCGGCAATCCGTACCTGGTTATGCGTGGAATCAATTGCGAGCTGGAGGACCGGGGCTATCAAAAATTCTGGTACTCAAAATCTGAGGGCAAGCGCTTCCCCATTCGCAAAGTCGAATTGGAGATTCTGCACCGATTCGACGAAGAAGTTCGGTACATCCTCGGGCTCAAAAACCTCTACAATGAATCTCTAGGCTCCACAAACGCAAGGACCGTCTATGACCGATTAACAGGCCGACCTGACCGTTAAGTGGGGCTTATTCACGCAACCCCAATATTTGAAGCTTAATAGCGAATAATTTCCATTGAATCCCCGAGCTTATTTGAGCACTTAACTTCCGCTCGAAGATCCCACCGTGACCGGTACTGGGCTGGGAGCCTCCGTTCGCGCAGGCTTGGGTGGCGCAACCGGCGGCGTAGGCACGTCCGGCTTGGTTGCAACGGCGGGGGATGTTTGCAGATGGACTGGGGGCATATGGTGTATGACCGGTTCTTCGACATGCGTGGTCGCCACCTTCGGCGAGGAAACGGGGGCAGGAGCCGAGGGCGGCTGAGGCGCTGCCGCTGTTGGAGCTACACGGGGAACAGTCGCAGTGGACGCGGAATTGCCATTGCCTCCAGGGCCGCTCGGCCGGTTCTTGGAAGCCTGCACTGAGCGCTCGAACCTTCGAGAGGCGGCACCGTCCGGGCGTTGAGGACGTTGCGGAGGGCGCACCACCGGACGGAAAAGGATTTCGATCTGGATGTTGGAAAGGTCGGCATCCTGAAGCTCCACGACTTGGTCAAATCCCTCCTGTCGAACTGCCGCTTTGGACTGTTCAAAGGCGGCGTATTGGCGTTCGATCACGGCCTGGCCGACTGAGCGCTCCCGCTTCCCGTCGCGCTCTATGCAAGTTTCCAGCGGGATGTCAAAAAGCATCAATGTCGCCGGAACCTGGTACTTCCTGGCTAATTCGAGCAATTCCTTCCGCGATTGAACGGTCAGCGCCGTAGAGTCAACAACGCAGAAACGGTTCAACGTAAGGCGCTGCTCCACAAGAAAGTGTACCAAGGCAAAGGCTTGTGCGTTGAAGCGCTGGTCCCGGTCGTCATCGCATACATGGGCGCGGGCCCAATCCGATGAGATAACCTGGGTAGGCCGAAAGTGCCGTTCCGCAAATGTGGACTTTCCGCAAGCAGCCGGGCCGCAAAGCACCACGACCGACGGCCTGAGCAGGCGAAGTGACTTCACACTTGCACTATCTGTGTTTCGAGAATTTTGGGAGTCCATACGTCTCTTCGACGTCCTCCAAGCCCTTCGGGTTACGCACCCCGGCCAGCGAAAAATGTAAAAGTCATTTAATGTTTCCGCCAGTACGTGATTAAAAACACTTCCCCTATATGCCAGACTCACCAAACCCCAAAATCGTTGCCTTTCACACTAAATCTTAATGATGCAGGGCACTTTTCCCTCAGATTCAGGCGCAGGCTGCTCAAGAAGCGACCATGCGAGACTTCCCTTCAGTTGCACACTTCTGTTTCAAATTGGAATTGGCCTTGAAAACCATCATCGTGTCATGATAGTTCCTGAGATATATTTGAAAGTGATGTGAATATAAATGCCGCGCCAGATAATCAGGGCGGTGGAGCCATCAATCTCTTTCATTCGGCACACTTAGGAGGGCAAGACTTGGAAGCAACGATAGTGGC
>JARLGN010000172.1 GCA_031292775.1 Acidobacteriota bacterium
GCTTGGAAATCTGCGGGCCGCAGCCGATTCTTACCGGCGGGCGCTGGCTCTCGCGCCTGGTTCTCCCGAGGCTTACTGTCAATTGGCCATTGTTCTGCGCCAACTGGACGATCTCCCCGAAGCGTTGAGACTTACGGAAAAGGCCGTGGCCCTCGATCCGGCGCGCTTCCAAACCTACAACAGCATGGGCATCGTACTCACCGACATGAATCATCCCGTGGCAGCCAGTCAAGCTTTCCGGCGCGCTGTCGAACTTAAACCCGATTCCGCCTTGACCGCGGTAAACCTGGGTTACTTCTTCGTCAAATACGGAGACATCACCGCCGCCGCAGATTCCTATCGTTGTGCAGTTAAGCTCGATCCCAATCTGTACGTCGCGCACCTACGGCTGGGAACTGCCCTCACCCAACTTGGAGACCGGGCGGGGGCCAGGGAGTGTTACGAACGGGCTCGAACCTTATGCCCAGGATCCAGCGAGGTCATTACCTACCTGGGACTCTTGCACTTGTCCGAGGGCAACTTGTCGCAGGGCTGGGGCGAATTTGAACATCGCCAGAGTGCTCGTCGCGCGCGCGGAAGGTTTTCCCAACCCCAATGGAAGGGTGAGCCACTGAAAGGCGCCCACATTTTCCTGCACGCCGAACAAGGCTTGGGAGACGCCTTGCAGTGCGTTCGTTATGTTCCCCTTGTTGCCGCACGCGGGGGGAAAGTGGTGTTGGGGGTCCAAAAGAGGCTACACCGCCTGCTCACTGGAACCGAGGGGGCTCGGCAAGTCATCAGCGAGGGCGAGAGGCCCCCGGAGTTCACTTGGCACTGTCCGCTGTTCAGCCTTCCTCTCGCCTTCGCTACGGACTTGGACACAATTCCGGCCAGAATCCCCTATATCCATCCGGACCCCACCCAGGTCGAGGCATGGAGGCAACGGCTACAGGGGAATTCACTGCGCATCGGCCTGGCCTGGGGTGGCAACCCGAATTATCCGCATGAGCTCTGGCGTTCCATCCCACTGGAGAAGCTCGCGACGTTGACCAACCTTGCAAATGCAACGTTTTACTCGCTGCAAATGGGACCGGCGGCCGCCCAGGTGAAACAGTTGGGATCGCGAGTTCACTTGATCGATCTTCAAGACGAACAGAAGGACTTTGCTGACACGGCAGCCATTGTCGCCAATCTCGACCTGGTGATTTCCATAGATACCTCAGTGGCTCATCTCGCCGGGGCCATGGGCAAACCCGTCTGGATCCTGTTAAACAATTCGCCGGATTGGCGCTGGCTGATCGACCGCGAGGACTGCCCCTGGTACCCTACGGCTCGCCTGTTTCGCCAATCAACTTTTGGGAACTGGCAGGAGGTAATGACCCGCGTCGAGAGGGAACTGTGCGGACTCGTGGCGAGGACCGCTGCTCAGGGCAGGGACTCAGGATTCAAACTTGTGGATTCCGGATGAAAGAAGAACGATTTCTCGCGCCGAGACGCAGAGGCGCAGAGCCGTGAAAATTAATGACAATCGCAAGCCGAAAACTGAATACTGCCAACAGAGGGCAAGGTCCAACTAAACGTAAGGTGAAATTACTTCCCTCGCCCGCCTGGGGGAGAAGGTAACTCGCAACTGGCGTATTCATCAGCCGGGGCGGGCCCGATTTCGGCAGTCCGCTGGAGTCCATCGGACTCCAATAATGGGAAGCGGGGGAGAGGGTAGGTACACCGGCACCTTACACTTTGCCGAGCTTCGGTCCCGTCACTTTTGCATTTTGACTTTTGCCCTTTGCCTTTTGACTTGCACCTGAGTGCCAGGTAGCAGCCGCCCGCTGCTTTCCACGTCCTCCCGCCGCAGGGGTGGAACGGCTCGCAACTCCCGGGCTTTTTCTTCCGCCAGGGAATCGTTCAGGAACGTCCCCGCGCCCGATTCCACTCCGGCCAAATACTTGAGTTTGTCCTTGCTGCGGTGGGGAGGATAGAACTCAATGTGAAAATGATAATAAGGATACTGCCCGCGCGTGGGCGACTGGTGCAGCAGCATCATATACGGGAACGACATCTGGAACAGGTTGTCATACTTTGAGGTAACCCACTTCAGCATTTCCGCCAGGGCGCGTTCTTCCGCGGGCCGGAAAGCCTCCAGCGACCCCAAGTGCCGGCGCGAGAAGATGTGCACCTCATAGGGCCAGCGCGCGTAAAAGGGAATAAACGCGGTAAAGGCCTCGTTCTCCGCAATGATACGCTCGCCGCCACGCCGTTCCTTCTTCAGAATGTCGCAATACAAGCAACGTCCATTACGGCGTTGGTGAGCGCGGGCAGCCGCCAACTCTTTTTCCAAGCGCGGCGGAATAAATGGGAACGAGTAGATCTGTCCATGCGGGTGCGGCATCGTGACGCCAATTACCGCGCCCTTGTTTTCAAAGATAAGGACATAGCGAATTCCTGGTGTGGCCTTCAGCTCCAGGAAGCGGCTTCGCCACAGTCGCACCAGCTTGACCAGGTGATCCACCGGAAGCTGCGGCACGGACAGGTGGTGATCCGGATGATAAAGCACCACATCACATTTCCCGTGCGACGGTCTCACCTTGTAAAAGTCATCGCCCTTGATCGCCGGCGGTGGCGCGGGAATGTTGAAGGCGGCAAAATCGTTGGGGTAGATGTGGACGTCGTAGTGGTCAGGCACGCGCCCGGAACCGGGGCAGAAGGGGCACCAGTCCTGGGGCATCTGCGGACGCCCCTGGCGATGTGAGGCGGTTGAAACCCATTCACGAACCGTCGGATTCCAGCGAAGCTCCGTCATGATTCACTTCGCCGGGAAGATCGCAATGCCAACGCTGCCATGAACAAGCCAAAGACCAACATCGCCAGTCCCCACCACAAATCGATGTTCACGCCCTCGGACTTTTCCAGAAAGATGGTTTTGTCGGCAACAGCGCCATAAACCAGAAGGATGACTCCGTAAATCGAAAAGATAACGCCAATTGGTAATCGAATATCCAGTCCCATACCGTTGATACCTCGTCAAAGATGATACCGAGAAGTTGATGAGTCGAAAAGTTGAAGAGTCAAAGCCTTATTTCAGCTCTTCAACTCTTGACTATCGACTGAGTTGAAGAATCGAAAAGTCAAAAAGTAAGAATTTCATTTCGACTCTTCAACTCCGAATTTCCGCTCTTACCAGAAGATAACGTTCAACACCGCGCAAAGCGCCAGAATTCCAATCGCCCAAACTCCCGGCCGCTCGTACCATGGAAGATCTGAGGTCTTGGGCCGGGGAGTAAGCGAGTATACCAGTCCCACCAGTTCCTCTTCCTTGCGCGGTTCCGTAAAGAGGGTTACCAGCACCGTGACGGAGAAGCACACTACAAAGGCCCAAATCGCCTGGTAGAAGTTCGCCGCCATGTCGCTGGGATAGTGAATGTAATGAAAGTGATAAAGGGTGTAATGCGCGGCAGCGGCCATGATGCCACAGAGCAATCCCCAGAATCCCGAGTGCGCGCTGGTGCGCTTCCAGAACATTCCCAGCAGGAACGTGCCGAAAAGCGGCGCATTGAAAAACGCAAAGAGGAGTTGGAGATAATCCATCAGGTTGTTGAACCGCAAAACAATGAACGCGGTCCCAATGCCCACGATGACCGCAAACACCGTGGCCAGACGGCCCATGGTGAGGTAGTGATGGTCAGGCTTACCGGGATTGATATGGGTCTGGTAGATATCAAACGTCCAGACCGTGTTGAAAGCGGTCACGTTGCCGGCCATCCCCGACATAAAGCTGGCCATCAGCGCCGTCAGGCCAATACCCAGCAGTCCGGAGGGATAGAAGCGGCCCAGCATCGCGGGTAGAGCGTTGTCGTACCGGCCGCCCAACATCAGCTTGGTGGTGGGATCAAGCGCAATCGCCACCAGGCCCGGCAAGACCACGAGCAGAGGGAAGAACATTTTGGGAACGGCGGCAATCAGGGGAGTGCGCTGCGCCGCGGCCATGTCTTTGGCGGCAAGGCCTCGCTGGATCACCAGAAAGTCCGTGCACCAGTAACCGAATGAGAGGACAAAGCCCAATCCAAAAATCGTTCCAAACCAGTTGATCCCCATGGGATTGTCAGAGGCGTGCCAGATATTCGCCCAGGTGTGCGCGTATCCCGGAGGGAGCTTGGCATTCAAACCGGCGAATCCACCCACGGCCTTTAAACCCAGGATGGCCAGTGGCAGGAATCCAAAGACAATAAGGAAGAACTGCAGCACCTCATTGTAGATGGAGGACGTAAGCCCGCCGAGGTAAATGTAAACTGCCACCACCAGGGCCGATGCCACCACACTTGCCCAAAACGGCCAGTTGAGCAACCGCTGGAACAGGATGGCCATGGCGTACAGGTCAACGCCCGAAACCAGCAGCGTCATCACAGCGAAGGAGATGGCGTTCAACGTGCGCGTCTTCTCATCGTAGCGCTTGCGCAGGAACTCCGGAACGCTGCGGACTTTGCTGCCGTAATAAAACGGCATCATGAACACGCCCACAAAGCACATGGCCAGCATCGCGGCCAACCAGTAAAACTGGTTCACGAACATTCCGTACTTGGCGGCGTTGGCGGCGTGGCCCATCACTTCCAGCGCCCCAAGGTTCGCCGACATGAACGCCAGACCGGTAATCCAACCCGGAATCGAGCGCCCCGAAAGGAAAAAATCCTCGCTGGTCTTCATGCGCCCTCGCAGGGCGAATCCGATTCCCAAAACGAAGACAAAATAGATGGCGATAATCAAATAATCAACAAAATGAGGTTGCATAGGTTCTCCAACTGTCGCCGCATACTTAAACACAAGGCACCGCAAATGTAAACGCCAGTCTGCACGCGCAGCCATAACAAGATATGGCCAAAGTGCAAAATTTCCGCATGGAAATTATTCGAACCGATGGTGGTCCTGGCTGAAATCGGCCACCCGGCTGGCTGAATTCGGCCAGCCCAACCAATATGGCTATCCGGCGCCCAAACAAATACCTAGCCTAAAACACCTTCCCTCAAGCATTTAACAACGCTTAACAATTTCCCGGGTTTGGTAGCCATCCTGCTCCCTCCCGTGCAGACGCAAGAAGGAAGTCGCGAAATCGCAAGATCGAGCGAGGTGGGTTATCAGACGGCGCACAGGACTGCTCACGCTCGGAATTCTCTCACTCATGCTGCTTGGGCCGCAAAGGATAAATGCTCAAGATGAGCCCGCACCTGTCGTGGCGCGCATCAGTGTGGTGCATGGCGACGTTTCCATCATGCGCGGTGAATCCAAGGACTGGGTGCCCGCCACAGCGAACGTTTCCGTGGTGCGCGGCGACGCCCTTGCCACCGGCCCGAATTCCCGCACAGAGCTTGAATTCGATTACGCCAATGTCCTGCGCCTGGGCCCGGGCACGGAAGTCAAATTGGCGGAATTGACCCGTACGCGCATTCAGATCCAGGTGGCTGCGGGTTTGGTCGACTTCGCCAATTTCAAAGGTACTGGGGCCTACATTGAAATCGATACACCGAATATTGCCATTCCCTCCCTGGGTGAGGGTGTTTATCGCATCCAGGTGAATGCCGCGGACTATGCACAGTTGACAGTACGCAAGGGCCGTGCGGAAGTTTCCACTCCCCAGGGCAGCAGGAATGTCGATAGGGGTCAGACCATCGAGGTGAAGGGCACGACCACGCCTGAGTATCAACTGACCCAAGCGGGTGAGAAAGACAACTGGGATCGGTGGAATGACGAGCGAGACCACACCATTACCGACGCGCAAGCCTGGCAATACACCGGTCACGCTTACACGGGATTGGAAGACCTCGATCGCTATGGCGACTGGGTTCAGGTACCGGGCTACGACTGGTGCTGGACACCTTACGTTGACGCTGGTTGGGCTCCCTATCGCAATGGCCGTTGGGTAGCGGACGCCTACTATGAATGGACTTGGGTGGGCTACGAACCTTGGGGCTGGGCACCCTATCACTATGGCCGCTGGCTGTCTTATGACAGCCATTGGTACTGGTGGCCAGGCGCGGGGAGCAACGGCGCACGCCCCATCTGGGAACCGGGGTATGTCGCCTTCTTCGGCTTTGGCGGCCGTCCGGAGGGGTCTGGATCGGCCCCTGTATCCGACTCAATCGGGTGGTGCCCGCTCGGTCCGCGTGACCAGCTCAACCCCTGGTGGGGTCGTGGCCGAACCTTCAGCAGTATAAATATTGCGGACATAAACAATACAAGCAATACAAGCCAAGATGCCCCCGCCGGGCAAGCCTACGGGTCGAACCTTCAGGAGATCACGACGAACACAAACTTGCGCAGCGCCATTACAACGGTTTCCCTACAGGACTTTGCCATCGGACGCGTTGCCCACAACCCCCAAGCTGTGGACGACGACATATTTGAGCAGGGGATCCTTTTGCAAGGAGCACTCCCCGTCGCGCCCACCAAAGTCAGCCTTCAGCCGGTGGATCGCCTCGTGAGCCCCGCGGCATTGCCCTCCCCGGCGGCAATTAACCAGCATTTCTATGCCAGGAATCCGGTGCCAACGCATCGCGCTTCCCTACCCCCGGAGCAGCACACTGTTCCTTCGGAGCCGGAAAGCGCCCAGAGCGGCTGGCGGCACTTCAGCACACACCCTGCCCCCGCGAATCCAGGTACAGGAGGAGGTCAGGGTGAATGGAAACACTTTGGACCCCGGCCAAGTGGTGGAGGGAGTCCTCCCCCGGCACACGAGATTTAGAAGTTCTCCACACGTCCCTTTTGAGTATTTAGAGGGTGAACACAACCATGCGAAAGAACCTAACAGCATTCACAATTCTCCTTTTCGTTTCAACTTGTCTCGCTTATCCCCTCCACGCCGCGACGCGAATTCGAGTGGAGGCTGGCACCAAGCTGCCTGTGCGCTTTGAACGTGGCGTCGGTACCAAGGAGTCACACAAGTGGCATTCGTTCGGTCCCGTGCGGACGGTCTCCGGCACACTGGTGCAGGACATTGTCTCGTCGGACGGACAAGTGGCGCTGCCGTCAGGCACAACCATCAATGTCGCGGTGCTCGAAAGCAAACGCGCCGGGCACCTGACGGGTCGATCAAAGCTGCGGTTGGGTCTTTACTCGGTGGCCACGCCCAACGGTGAAGTAATCCCGGTTGACGGGTATCCCACGACCGTTGATCACCGCAAGGTTGACCGCGAAGGCACCGAGCACGGGCACCGGGGACTGGTGAAAGATGGTGCCGTGGACCTCACGTCGGTGGCTACAGGCGCAGGGGTTGGCTTCGCCGTCGCCGGTCCGGTTGGCGCCGCAGTGGGCGGTGGAGGAGGTCTGTTGATTGCCGCCGCATGGACCGTGGTACGGCGCGGCCCTGACATTACGATCCCGCCTGGCACCGTTGTGGAATTTGTGGTCGGCCGGCCCGTATCCTTTGTTCCCACTGGTGAATTTGTTGAGGAAAGCGGCAATCTGCAAACGTCCAGGTGGGGCCGGGGTGAAGTGATTCCGCCTGGGGAAGATCTGTTGGCCATGGCGGACCGCCTTAACACCGATCCCAACGGGGTGCTGGAACAATTGAAGGAAATCAAATTCAAAGACCGTTCCAGCGTGGATCGAACATTTGCAAAGTATCTGGAAGCGATGGCCCGTTATCAGAAGGGCGACCACGGCAAGGACACACTGAAGCTGATGCGGGAAGCTTATCAAGAAGGCCAATCGTCACCACTCACAGCGTCCGCGCGGGCGGAAATGGCTCGCAACCTGGTGGTGATAATTCGGGGCACCGAGACGGATTGGGAACGCGACCCATTGCTGAATGATCCCCAGGTGCAGGCGGCGCTGGTGGAGGATATCCGATGAAGCGCACATTGATTCTCTTGCTGTTTAGCTTTGCGCTGGTGGGTGTGGCGCTGGCGCAGCAACCCTCGCCCACGGCAGTTCCAGCACCACCTCCCCCTCCCGCGGAGGAGGTAGCGCCTGGCATCGTGGGAACCGCCCCATCCGTGGTCCCGGATGCTCATGAAGCGCGCGAGCTGCCGCTCGATTCCGAAACGTTCGACGTGCGCGTGCATCGCCGCGTCACGGAGTACAACGACCGCCACCAACAGCGTGAGCTCCGCCAGTCCTCCTACGACCAGGCCATCGGCGGGGACCCCGGCCTGGGGCGCTTCGCCGATCCACGCAAAGTGCAGGTGGAACTGAGCGACGAACTCGACCGCGAACGCACCAGTGAAGAGCTGAGCGCCGATTACGCGGAACAGGCGCACGACATTCAAGGCAAGGCGCTGGCGCTGCAGGAGTTCATAACCAAACGGCAGCAGACGCTGGGAGAGTTGAATAAGCACCAGGGCACCTCACGCCGCCAGGACCTGGAAGTGGCCCTCGCCAACCTTGCCCGCCAACCCTCGTCGCCGGAGACTCTGGCGGCCATGCGCGAAATCGATAGGCGATTGTCAGAGACCGATCGCAGCGAACAAGACCTGCCGGCGCAATTGTCACAGAACCAGCAGGAAACATCGGATGCCGCGGAAGAACTCGCCAAGCTCCAAGCCCTGCAACAAGCCTACGAGAAAGAGGCAAAAACCTTCACCGCGGACGCTCTCTCCGCGCGTCAAAACCGACTGCGCCTCGCCAATAAGCTGGAATACTTTGTGGTCCGCGCCCAGGCGGAAGATACGCTGGAGCAAGGCAGGAAAGCATTGGAGAGCCCTGAGCACCTGGCGCCCAGCCCCCAGGTTGAAGACCTGCTGCGGGCACCGGGATCGACCACCAGGTCGGACGCAAACCTGGAAAAAATGCGTGATTGCATCCAGAAATCAGGCGACGTGCGAGCTTGCCGCCAAGCAGCACACCAGGAGTAAACCATGCACACCAGACACTTGAAACAATTCATCTCTTTGTTAATGCCACGAAGTCTCCATCTCCTGGCCGCTGCCACAGCTCTGTTGCTCATTCTTGTGCCGCTCGCGCGCGCGCAGAGCGTCGATTTCGATCCGGCTGCCCTCAGTAAACAGCGCTCCGCGATTCTTCTGAAGGCTACGCACACCCCCATCACAGACCTGGAAGGCGATGTAAATCATCTCGCCGTACTCTCGGAAACGTGCCGGGTCGAGTCTGGCGCCAAAGCCTGCGGGTTGTCAGACAAACCTCTCGAATCCACCAATCTGGAAGACCGCTATGCCTACTACGTCAGAAGGCCGGTGGAATTGCACGCCAGCGGGCGGCAAGTCAAAATCAACAGGCACAATTGGGAAGCGCCAGCCTCCGCTTCCCGATGAGATGGATTGGTCCTTGGTGCGCTGCCCTGGGTCGGCACGTGCCAGGCCAAAACCCGACGCTACACAGGGAAAAGGGGATGAGTGGCGTGAAGATCATTACAACCTCCATCTATCTCGTCACATCATATGTGGGATTAGTGTTGCTGGGATTCGCCACCCAGCCAAGAACACAGCAGCAAAAGCTTATCAACCGCCACTACGTGCCTTCCCGTAGCTCCAAGGCAGCGAAACCCACATGGCATTCCGGGCCGGCCTCGACGCCGCCGGAGACGGAGATTATTGCCCGATTCCCTTCCGCCGTGCCTCCGGCGCGTTCGATTCGCGCCACGGCTGGAATTGCGGTGGCTACGGTGAAACAAGCGCCCAAGACGAACACTGGTCAGCCCGTCCATTTACTCACCGCTAATCCTGAGGCCCAGCACATTCAGGATGAATTCGCCCGCCTGCGCCAGGAAGAAGCGGCGCGGCGCGCGTTCTACAACGAACTTCTCAGCACGGTGGACCGGGTGCGAGCCGGTGCGCGGGATGAGAACCATTAATGGGTATGCGACACCGGTTGACAGCTACGGTTCCCGCGCCCAGATCTGAGCACTGGGAGGGTTCAGTAATAGTCCGCACCGTGGATGAGCGGGATCCCTTCGCCAGTGGCGTTCCCAGCTTTGCCCTCATCGAAACCCGTGGACCTGATTCCCGGGCGCTACTGCTGTCCGTCATTATTTTGACGGAACTGGTTTCACTTTCGACTTTCCTGGGGCGTTTTCCAAGCACTACTCGCGCCCCGCGCATGGAGACCGTTACCCTTCTCGTGGCGCCGCCGGATATTTCCTTCACGGAGAGATTCCGCAATAGTTCAATACGGCTTCCCCCAGCGGCCGAACCGATGACGGCCGCCCCTTCCTCTCCAGAGCTGCCGGAACCTCCCCGGCCCGCGCCTCGCAAAGCCAAACCACGGCCCCCTGACTTAGCCGCGGCAGAAACCATCCCGCCTGCGCTCATAGAGAAGCCACCGCCAGTTCCAATTCAGTTGGCAACCGCGCAAACGCCCGAGCTAAATCCAGCGCCCGCCGCAACGGCCACGGCCCCCGTTACCTCTCCGGATGTTCCCAAGATTCGCGCGGCATCGTTGGGCGGATGGTCGCTATCGCGATTGCTTGAGGACCAGGATGTTCTCGCAGCCGGCCTGGCTGCCCTGCCCTCGGCGCAACGTCTTGGCTTGCCGCGAGTTTCCATACGCGTCAACGCGGAATGGCTGGAAGCGCTGCCCAAGACGCAGGAACGCCTCTACTTTTCCATTACCACGCCGGAGGCAGATCAGGAAGTCCTCGCCTACGTCCCCGGCACTCACAGCTTTGTGCTGGAGCGTCCCGAACACCCGCTATGGCAGATTCACGATGGTGAGCAGGTGCCTGCAATCGCTGAACTGCGAGCCCAGGCTGCACGCTGGCTCGACGTTTCCCCCAACCTCGTAGGGCTCTACACGTGGCACCCACCCGTGTTCGAAGACGCGCTACGGATGTTTGTACTCGAACGAATGCAGGAATTGCACACGCATTTGGGTCCGCGGGATGTGGTTACCGTGCGCCTCGCAGCGGGTTCCGAAGGCCCAGTAATGAACCTGGAACCTATCCGCGAGGATCGGCCGTAAACACAACGCCAGGACGTTAATTATCATCCAACCTGGGGATCGGTAAGGGCAGAACAGGAGACAAAAGAACATGCACAAGCTAATGAGTATCGTTTTCTTGCTAACGATTTCCGGAACAGCGTTGGCGAGCGGGGAAAGCAAAGAATCCAGGAGGCTGGAATCCGCGGCCTATGTTGTGAATGAGATCATGCATGCTCCCGAACAGGGCATCCCCCGCGATCTGCTCGACCGGGCCGTTTGCGTGGGCGTTGTCCCTTCAGACGTTCGATTGGCGTTTGGTTTTGGCGCCAGCTATGGACGTGGCGCGATGACATGCCGGACGGGCGGCAACGGTCCGTGGGGCGCGCCGTCAATGTTCACCATCTATGGAGCTAATTTCGGATTCCAAATTGGCGGCAAGGCCACTGACATCGTTTTCATCGTGATGAATGCCGGCGGCGTGCGGAAGTTATTGCAGACTGGCGTAAAGCTGGGGGTGGACGCCTCCGCGGCGGCGGGTCCGGTGGGGCGTACCGCGGAAGGTGCGACGGATGTCCAGATGCATGCCGAGATTCTCAGCTACTCCCGCTCACGCGGGTTGTTTGCCGGGGTTTCCCTCGCCGGAGCCATGCTGAAACCTGACTACGGAGGCAACTTCCAGCTCTACCGGCACGTCTATGAGCCCAAACAAATCCTGATCGACGGGGTTGTGACACCTCCCGCCGAAGCGAAGCAACTTAAC
>JARLGN010000173.1 GCA_031292775.1 Acidobacteriota bacterium
TGCCAAGTCTTGCTTCCGTGTAGGAGCCAGGGCCCCGATGCCGCCGATTTGAATCCCGATGGAAGAGAAGTTCGCGAACCCGCAAAGAGCGAAAGTGGCAATGGTGAACGAGCGCTCGGCGATGTGACCCTTGAGCGGACCAAGCATAGAAAAGGCCACGAACTCATTCACCACCACTTTGGTCCCCATCAGGTTCCCCACCGCCGTGGCGTCCTTCCAGGGAACACCCAGCAGCCATGCCACCGGCGCCAAAGGATAGCCGAGCAGGGTTTGAAAGCTGGTGTGGACAACGCCCAAGCCCAGGTTGATCAAGTAAATGAGCGCGACAAACGCGATCAGCATGGCGGCGACGTTCAACGCCAAATGCAGGCCGTCTATTACTCCGCGAGATGCGGCATCCAAGAGGTTGATGGGCTTATCTTCCTCGGTGAGTTTGACATTGCCTGAAGTTTTGGGAATGCCGGTTTCCGGGACCAGCATCTTGGCGAGCACAATGGTCCCGGGAGCGGTCATCACCACTGCGGTCAACAGGTGGCGCGCCTCCGCCCCGAACAGAACATACGCGCCGAAGACCGAACCGGCGATATGTGCCATGCCCGCCGTCATGATGGTCATTAACTCAGATTCCGTCAGATCTTTCAGGTACGGCCGGATCACCAGCGGCGCTTCCGTCTGTCCCATCAGAATGCTGGCGGCCACTTCCAGTGATTCGGCTCCACTCGTCCCCAGCAATTTCATCATCGCCTTGCCGGTCAACAGGACCAGGGTGGGAAGAATGCGTACGTAGTAGAGGATGGCAAACAGTGCAGCCACAAAGATAATCATCGGCAGGGCTTGAAAGGCAAAGACAAACCCAAATTTTCCTTGATATTTCCCCATATCGCCGAATACGAACTCGGAGCCGGCAAAGGAACAATTCAGGACGCTCACGAATGCGGCCGAGACCTTGGACATCAACCGATAGCCCAACCCCGTTCGCAGAACGAATAACGCCACAAGGATTTGTAACCCCAAGCCAATGCCCACCGTGCGCCAGGGAATGGCTTTGCGGTTTTTGGAAAACAGGGCGGCCACCGCCAGGATCACCACCATGCCGAGTATCGGAATGAACCGGGTCATTGACATTTGCGATTTGGTGATTTAGTGATTTGGCGATCGGGTAAGTTTAAGAATCACCAGCGCACTCCATCACACAGTCCTCCATTTCACCGGCGTTTTTCGATTCGGCAATTACGGAAATCGCCAAATCACTCAATCGCTAAATCGGTAAATTTGCTGGAACTCCACAATTCACTCAGCCATAGTCACCGCGCCCTCGGCGTGCAATATTCGCTCCAAAACCAGCGGCGGGGGGGAAACTGGATCCGGGGAAATAGCTATTGCCTTGCGAATCATGTCGAGCGCCACTGGAACGCGCGAGCGGTCATTGGAATAGAGCACACAAACCCGCTCACCGGCACACACCGCGTCTCCCACCTTCTTTTCGAAAACCAGGCCCACCGCGGGATCGATGGTGGCATCCGACCGTTCACGCCCTGCACCCAGGATCATTGATGCCACACCCATCACTCGCGCTTCCAGTCCGGCAATATACCCGTCTTCGGGCGCCACAATGGAATCCTCAAACTGGGCCTGGGGCAAGAGCGAGTAATCCTCCAGGGCGCGCGAATTGCCTCCCTGCTCCGCCACCACGCGCGCAAGCCTTTCCATGGCCGCGCCGCTGGCGATGGCGGAATCATACCGGGCGCGCGCATCGTCCAGAGAATCCGTTACTTTTCCCAATACCAGCATGTGGGCGGTCAGTTCGCGGCAAAGCTCCACCAAATCGCGCGGGCCGCGGCCCTTCAGCGTTTCCACCGACTCGATCACCTCCAGGGCGTTCCCTACGGCATTTCCCAATGGCTGGCTCATGTCGGTGATCAAGGCGTGAACCCGCTTGCCGTGCGCCGTGCCGGTATTCACCAGGCTGGTTGCCAGGGCACGGGCATTCTCCAACTTCTGCATGAATGCCCCCGTACCGGTTTTAACGTCCAGCACGAGACCGTCAATGCCCTCCGCCAGTTTCTTGCTCATGATGGAACCGGTAATCAGGGGAATGGATTCGACCGTGGCAGTGACGTCGCGGAGGGCATAGAGCTTCCGGTCCGCGGGAGCAAATTCCTCCGTCGCCGCGCCCAAGGCGAGTCCGCATACCTCCAGCACCCGATGGAACTCCTGGTATGACAAACGAGGGCTGAAGCCGGGGATTGCCTCCAGCTTGTCCAATGTCCCGCCCGTGTGCCCCAGGCCGCGCCCGGAGATCATGGGCACCAGGACTCCGCACGCGGCTGCCGCCGGGGCGATGATCAAAGACGTCTTATCACCCACGCCGCCCGTGGAATGCTTGTCGACTTTTGCCTGGGGCAAGGCAGAGAAGTCAAGCACCCGGCCCGATCGCAGCATCGCCTCCGTCAGGTCCGCCGTCTCACGCCGGTCCATGCCGCGAAAGTAGATCGCCATCAGCAGGGCTGAGGTTTGATAGTCGGGGATTTCGCCGCGCGTGTAGCGCTCGACGAAGTCGAATATCTCCGCCCTGGTCAGGACCAAGCCGTCGCGCTTTCTCCGGATTAGCTCAGGTGTTTCCATGCTTGACTCGGATTGGTCTACCCGCACCTCACCCGTGACATCCCTTTTTAGCCCAGAGGAGAATGGGAGTATACAACTATTTGTACCCCCCTCAGGCTTTCCCCGTTGCCATCCCTCGCGATTCTCCGCAACCCCGCCTGTCCCGACCGAGTTTCAAATTTCGATTTTCGCCTCTCGCCGCTTGAGCCCGTGGGCTGGCTGGGCATACAATCTTAATTCGAGTGGAAATTGAAAGCGAGTATTCCCGCACAATGTCGGGAGGAGAATACCGCCGCAGGACGGAGCACCTTATGGATTACAAGTACGAAGATATTGCAAAGATGATTGACCATGCCTTGCTGACGCCCTCCCTGACCGACCAGGACCTGGAATACGGTTGCCGCGTGGCTCTGGAATACAACTGCGCCAGCGTCTGCATCATGCCCTATTACCTCAAACGGTGCGCGGAGATTTTGCAAGGAAGCACGGTAGAGGCCAGCACCACCATCGGCTTCCCGCACGGCGGCCACACCACGGCCATCAAAGTGGCGGAAGCGGTCCGCGCGATAGATGATGGCTGCCAGGAATTGGACATGGTCACGAACATCAGCAAGGTCTTGAGCGGTGATTGGGACTACGTGCGCCAGGACCTGAAGGCCGTGATCGACGCGGCACATGCGCGAAACAAAAAGGTGAAAGTAATTTTCGAAAATTGCTACCTGAAGGACGCGCACAAAATTCGCTTGTGCGAGATCAGCGCGGAAGTAGGCGCCGATTGGGTGAAGACCTCCACCGGCTTCGGCACGTCTGGAGCTACTCTTGACGATGTAAAGTTGATGCGCGCCCACTCCCCCGTGCATGTTCAGGTGAAGGCGGCAGGAGGCATTCGTGATCTTGACCAGCTTCTTGCCTTCCGCGCACTGGGGGCCTCGCGAGTCGGCGCGTCAAAGACCAAGGATATTCTGGAGGATTGCCGGCGGCGGCTGATTAAGTGAAGGATAAATTCTGAATTCTGATTTATGAATTCTGAAAAGAAACATGGAGTTTCGTAGGTCTCCAAAAGTAGGATGGCCACTGAAGCACAGATTACAAAGAGACGTTTCAGAATTCAGAATTCACAATTCATAATTCCCCGCCCCCGCCATTCTTTGTCGAACTCTTCCCGATTGGGAAACGATTTCTGTGTTCCCACCCGCGTCGTTGAAAGGGCTGCGTAAAGGCTGGCCCGCGTCAGCGCTTCCATGTCTTTCAACCCCTCCGCCAGGAACACGGCAAAGCTGCCAATGAAGGCATCGCCGGCACCCGTGCTGTCTATGGGAGCGACCTTGAAGGCGGGGATCAATTCCTGTCCTGCCGATGTAGCCAACAGCGAACCACGCTCACCCAAGGTAATCACGACGCGCGAGAGCCCCTGCGTCAGCAAATGATCCGCGCACTTCTTTGCGTCGTCGATGGTGTGAACGGGGATTCCCGTGATGGCCTCCGCTTCGCTCTCGTTGGGAACGAAGTAATCCGCCGTGGCGACTTCCTTGAAATCCAGGGGCAGGGCGGGAGCGGGATTCACGATGCAGCGAATGCCATGCGATTTGGCGAAGTGAATGGTGTGATAGACCGTGGCCAATGGAATTTCAAATTGCAGTAGGATGGTGTCCGCCTGGCTGAGGACGGGCGCGGCGGCATCCACATCCGCGGGAGAGAGCGTCTCATTCGCACCCTTGATGACAATGATGCGGTTCTGGCCACTCGGGTCCACAAAGATGGGAGCAACGCCGGTGGAAATTCCCTCGGCAATCCGCACGTGGCTGGCGTCGATGCCCAGGGACTCAAAATTTGTGACCGTGGCGGGGCCAAATAAATCGCTTCCGACCTTGGCGACCATGCTGACGGAAGCGCCACATCGGCGGGCGGCCACAGCCTGGTTGGCTCCCTTCCCGCCAAATCCCAAGTCGAATTTCTTTCCGAAAATCGTCTCGCCCGGCCGGGGAAACGTGTCGTTGAAGGTGATCAGGTCAACGTTAGCGCTTCCCACTACTGCAACCTTGGATTGCTTCGCCATGATTCCTCCAGAATCGGGACACGGGATACAACAGGGACAAGGTGCATGGGACACGTGGGTAGGCCGGATCCCTCGTCCCTACCCCCGAGTCCCGGCTTTACGCCGGTTCTTCATCACCCGGCATGTTCGCCCGTTTGGGACGTCCGGGAAGAACAAAGTGTCTTGCGCAACGCGGCCGGTAGGAATCGCCAGCCAGCAAAGTCGGGCTCTCGTAGGAGGCGGGTTGGCCGTTGATCAGCCGCTGCGAGAAGAACGCTCGCGCCCCGCATTCGCAGTAGGCGATGCACCACGTAACGTTTCCACCGTAGGCATTCACCAGCCACAAAAGCGCCAGCATATCGCCAAAGGGATGACCGCGGAAATCCAGGTCCAACCCCGCGGCAATCACGTCATACCCCCGGTCCAGAAGCGCGCGCGCGCAGTCGAATAACTCCTGCACGAATTGGCCCTCATCAATGGCAACGCAATTGACGGGCTTGCCGACCACCCTCTCGCGTTCGGCAATAAAGGCGAACAACTCCCACGGATTGGAGGAATCGAATTCCACAGCATCCATCTGCCGATGGCTGAGCTGGTTGCGGCTTTGTACCACCCCTTGCGCACTCTTGGTGTCATCCTTGGGTTTGAAAAGGACGACGGTCTGGTGCGCATACTCCTCACGCATAGCGACACGCCGAATCAACTCCGCCGTTTTGTTGCTGCGCATGGGGCCAATCACAACTTCGATTGTTCCCGGCATATCATGGTCTCCTCAGGTTAAAGATGGCGACAGTCTATGCCAAAACCAAAGATGTCAAAAGTTTTTTCGGCACGGACCGAGCGGCACGTGTAGCGCAGCGCGGCGGAGCCACAACTAATCTTCGTGGTCGGACGAAGAGACCCCACACCCGACGGCGCATGGCCGCCGCCCTCTCCCCTTGGAGAGGGCAGTTTAACAACCTACCTTCTCCCAGGGGAGAAGGTGCTGAGGTACGAAGCGGATGAGGGGTCTCTTCTCCCAACCTCCCACTTTCAACAAGGACTCAAAAATGTTTGCCAAAATAACAAGAATTTTGGGTATTGCAATGCAGTCCTCTGCTCTTGAGGTCTGCGGCTTTTACGTAAGTTCGCGCTCCCCAACCCTCGGGCAGGCGTCCGTCCTTGGGATCTACCGGAGTTGCATGGTAAGAACCGCGGACCCCCAAAGCGGAGGTCTGCTACGCGCTGTTTCGCGGAATTTCACTCCTCCCAAATTTTTGTTCGGATCAACTCTGGATTAAGACACTACCCAATCTTGCTATTTTTAGACATTAACGTACGATAAGCTCATGAATGTTTCTCTCAGTCGGCAACTTCAGGGATTTATAGAAAGAAAGGTCCGCACCGGCAGATACCAGACGGCTAGCGAGGTCGTCCGTGAGGGGCTACGGCTGATGAAAGATCGGGAAACTCAGCATGCTTTGCAGTTGCGGCGACTTCGTGGGGAAATTCAGGTTGGGTTGGATCAGATTGAAAAGGGCCAGGTAGCCCCCTTGGACGTAAAGAAGATCAAAGCCGAGGGCCGAAAACAGCTCGCTGCCCGCAGACGCAAAAACGTTGGCTAAAATCGAGCGTTCTTCCCAAGTTCAGCGCGACCTCGTCGACATCTGGCTTTATATTGCCAAGACAAGCTATTGCCATGAAGCTCCGCCGGTGCGGACTTAGAAATAGGAACCGAGACGAACCTATGGCCGATTTCAAAACCCTGGCGATAATCTGGACCCTGTTAACGGAAAAGTACGGTGCGCGGGGGAAAGCCGCAGCCGATCGATTGCAGGCTTGGCTTACGGGCGCCGTTCCCATGGCCTTTCCCGACATCTTAGCCAGGCACTTGGAAGAACAGCACGTGCCGCTGCTGTTCGACGCTTTTTGGCAAGTGCTTCCCTTTGGCACGGGTGGGCGTCGCGGTCGCGTTGGCTACGGGTCGAATCGATTTAACCACACCACCGCAGCCATGACGGTCCAGGGTCATTGCAATTACCTGCTGAAGGCTTTCCCCGGCAAGCAGCTTTCCGCCATTGTGGCGAATGACGTACGGGTATTCGATGATATCGCTGGCACTTATCGCTTTCTCGGAAGCGGCCACCCGCTGCTAGGGACGTCCTCGCGGTCGATCGCCAAATTGGCCTGTGAAATCTACGCCGGCAATGGGGTGGCGGCGTACCTCGCGGAACCGGAAGCCGACCAGTCGCTGCTGAGCACTCCCGAATTGTCATTCATCATCCGTAGACTTGACGCCGCAGGCGGGGTCAATATCTCCGCCTCGCACAATCCTCCCGACGACAATGGAATCAAGGTTTACGACGAATACGGCGGGCAGCCGATTGCGCCCCATGACCAACGCCTGGCCGACGCCATGGACCAAGTCACCGACGTGCATCGCATTCCGTTTGCTGATGCGCTCGGCCGCGGTCTGATTCGCCCCATACCGACGGGCTTGCACGACGAGTATGTTGATGAATACGTGCGCTTGTATGGCAGCGTGTTCTCGCCGCTACCGGATATTCCCGTTGTCTACACTCCGCTATGTGGGTGCGGGTTGCGCTCGGCCGGCGCAGTGATGCTGAAATTGGGATTCCCAATTTTGTCGCCGCCCGACCAAGGTCCGGATGGAACCTTCGCTCCCATTCCCTTCAAAGCGCCCAATCCCGAAGTTTCGGAAGCCACGGTGCCCGCCACTCGCTTTGCGGAGTCCGTAGGTTCGGACGTTGTGCTATCGAGCGATCCCGATGCGGACCGCGTGGGCTTGGAGGCGCGTCTCGCCGATGGTTCGTGGTACCACTTCGACGGCAACAAGATTGCCACTCTGATTTGCTATTACCTGATGCTTGATCCCGACGGTCCGCAGCGCCGCGGCCTGGTGATGGAGACGTTGGTGACCACGAAAATCCTCGGCCAGATTGCGGCAAAGGCAGGCGACTCGTGGATCATTGATGACCTGCTGGTGGGGTTCAAGTACATGGCGAATGTGCTCAAAGTCCTTGAGCAGCGCGGACGGTGGGGGAATGCCTGCACCGGGCCGGAATCGCTTGTCCTCGCCACGGAAGAGGCACATGGGTTGATGCTTACCCCCGCAATTCGCGACAAGGACTCTGCGCCGGCATGCATGTTCCTCGCCGCCCTCCACCAAAAAGTGCGGCTGGAGGGACGGAACCTGCTGGACTACTACATTGAAATACTGGAAAAACTCGGCGGCTACGCGGACACGGGCCGCTCCCTAGTGATGACCGGAGCCGAGGGGGGAATCCAGCGCGACCGCATCGTGGCGTCGCTGCGAGCTTCATTGCCGGAAACTCTGGGTGGCCGCCCCGTGCGCAAAGTGGTGGATTACTGGAATGAAATTGTGTTTGGCAAATTGCAGGGCAGCACGGATCAACTGTCCCGCAACGTCCTGCAATTTTCCCTGGATGGCTTCATCGTAACGGTTCGCCCCTCCGGCACTGAGCCCAAGTTGAAATTCTATTGCCAGCTCGTGCCGGAAGGTAACCTCCCGAAACTGCGGGGAATGGAACTGATGCACGATTTGACGGAGCAAGTCGAGGTCATGGCGCGCGCGGTTTATCAGGAATTATTGGCCCGCCTCGATCTGCATTTGGGAGAGCCCGGTCTGCTGCTGCCCGACATCATCGACATCGGACGCAAACAGGAATTTGAGAACAAAACCGTTCCACAGCTTCGCGAAGCGCTGGCGCAAGGCCGCTTCAAGAACCTGGATGAGCTTCTGGAATGGCTGAGGGGGGAAGTGGCCGCAATGACGCCCGGGGCAAACCCGCTCCCTGCATTGAGGGCAAGCATCTCCCACCTCTGCCGACAATGGCAGAACGAACTTGGGGGTACGCCGCTTCTCACTGAATTGGCGGCTTGGGCGGGTCCGGGGGAACACGCGCAGTAGATTCTGTTGGTCACCATCGTAGCGCCCATATCTTGAAAGCGTGCGATGTCGAATGAACCCCCTCACCCCCGCCCCTCTCCCCCAAAGGGGCGAGGGGAGAGTTGATTTACTGCCCTCGCCCCTTTGGGGGAGAGGGTGGCACGTAACCGGCGCATTCCTCAGCCGGGGCGGGCCGGGTGAGGGGGTCTTGATCGTGCCACCTCATTCGGCTTTGACCGATTGCCTCCCTGCTGGTGGTACCCGTCTCCCAACTGACAGTTCCAGAACCTCAACTTACAGGCTCCACGCGCGCTTCAAAATGCACTGTACCGTGAGGATGGCTCCATTCCAGCGCGGTGCCATCGCGGGTGACAGTGGCGACTGAACCTTTGTCAACGCTGACCACTTTCAGGCCCTCGGGCAGGCGGCAATGCAGCGTTGCATTGTAAGGGACTTTGCTCGTGGGGAAATCAATCACTCCGGTCAATTTGGTTTTCGACGGGTCCAGCGAAAACCGGTACGTCAATGTGCCAAAGTGGGTTGAGGCGTCTTGAATCCCCACTTCCTTGCCCGACCCCAGCCAACTCCGTTCAATGCCCCGGGCAAGATGCAGGTGGTCGTCTTGTTCCATCACCAAGGCGTCGCGGAGAAAACGCACTACGGCAACGGGAGTCCACAAATGCTGGCGGTCGCCGCTGGTCTTGGTTGTGTTCGGTTCCTGCCCGCGCTCCTCGCACCACGTATAGAGGGGCGTGCCGTGGTTCAGCGTGGCGTAAAGCAACTTGATGGCGGCGTCGCCTTCATCGCGCGCCAAATGCGCCTCCGCCAAGTTGTCGAGGGCAATCGCCACCCACATGCCGTCTTTCATCCACCCCGTGTGTACGGGAATTCCTCCGGGGCTCATGTTTCGTTCAATGTATTTCAGGGTCCCATCGATCAGCTTGTCGGAGGGAGACAGCAATTCCGTGGGGAATAACGCGTTCAGCACACCCCAGCGGCTTCCGGTGACTTTCCCCGGAACGGCGGAAATCCATCGTGTTCCGTCGCTCTCGGTGATGGCTCCGCGGTCGAGCGCCACCAACAAATCCTTTTTCCCGCGGTCGTAGATCTCCTCCAATTCCTTGGCGTCTTCCGTCCGGTTCAAAATCCGGGCTGCTTCCAAAGCCAGCTTGTCTTCGTACAGTGCCCAGATATTATGCGTATAGAAGACGCCGTACATATCGTCGCCATCCATCAGGCCCCCGTCACCCATGCCACGCGGCATCAAGCCGTAGGTGAGCGGACGCTGCCCGCCGGGGTCCAGAATGCGGGTGCGGGCGCGCTGCTTTTCCTGCCAGCGGGAGCTCGCCAGCATTTGGGGATAACGCTTTTCCAGGAAAGCCGTATCTCCACTGAGCCAGTAATGTTCCATCACCACCCAAGCCTTGAAGCCGGAGGTACCCCACATGAGGTGCGCCCAGTATTTCGGCTCCGTCCAATTGCCATCCGGTTCCTGAATGTCCAGATCAACGCGGTAACCGAGCTCTGCCTGGTCGTGAAGCCCAACCTGGTCCAGAGCCACGGCCACAATCGCCGACTCAAAGGCATTGGGAGCAGAGCGGTAAACTTGTGTGCCCGGGATCGTACCGATGTAACCCCTGGCAATGGGCTCACGCATGATGAAGAGATCGGCCAGGCACGCGTAAAATGCGTTACGCACCCCCCGATCCGGAATGATCACGCGGCTGGCGCGGTCAAGCAGGTCGACCCATTCCTTATTTGCACTCTCGAATTCACTGCCCCAATCCTCTTTCCGTAATGCCGCAACATTGGCCTCATCGTTCTTGTAGGGCCGGATTAGCCAGGCCACGCGCGTTTCACCCGGCTTGAGATTCCACTTCATGGTCAGAACTGCCGCAGCGGCCACCGGGTATTCGTCAGCGCCGATTCCCAGGATTACAACCTGGTCCGCGGGCGCTTGCCAACCGGCCAACAGGTGATCGGCGGGAGCCTGGTGATCCACCCAGGCAGGGTTATAGCCGATCCAGTTTCCCGGCACTTCGCAGCGCAGGGTCATGGTTTCATTGTGGGTGCTGGAATTCGTCAGCGTAATTTTTCCGATGGCCGCCGTAGCTCCGCCCGCAATTTCGAGCCCCATGTCGCCCCCGCCATCGTGGTAAATGTTTCTCAAAACGGGCAGATAGCCACGGGACCGCTCCCATTTGCTTTGCGCAAATGGATGACCGTCAATCTGGGGCTCGATGTTGACTTTCCATTTTGTGGGAGGTGTAAGAAAAGACTGAAAGGAATAGTAAATCAGATTCTCGTACGTCCATGACATCTGCAGTTTGCCCGGCAGGGCGTCCAGCAGGGTCTTGTTGCTGCTGTCCGGCAGGGCCACGGTGATGCGGTGCGGTGGAGCGAAGGCGTAATTGAAGCTAACGGCAGGAACATTATCCCTGGCAATTCCCGCCGTACAGGTAATTATCATGGCAAATAGTAAATGCCGTGGCCGGCAAAATTCAGTCTTCATTATTTTGAAACCCCCATGTTGTGCTGCGGCGGTTATAGCACAGGCCAGGCTGGAATTGCTGGGGAATTGAGACCTTTGATCTCGCAGGAATTCAGGACGATTACCGCGTGTCCGGCTTGAGCTCACCGACGATGAACCAATACGCAAGAGGTCCAGCGACCAGGACGATCGCGGCTAGGGCAAAGCCCGGAAAGTAGCTTCCGGTGTGGTAAATCAGGAAACCCGTGACCAGGGGCGCGAGGATGCCGCCCACATTTCCCACAAAATTCTCGATGCCTGTCCAAACCCCCATTTCATGGGGCGGCGCGCAGCACTGAAGGATGGCGAACAGGTTGCCCGTGCCCAGTCCCACAAACGACGCGCCGATCAGAAACACAAGCACCGATGAGGCCGACTGAGCCCGGAGGACAGGGATCAGCATGAGTCCGGTAAGGAAGGCGATGGTGAGCATGGTTTTGCGAGTCCGGGTCTCGTTGTAACCGCGGCGAATCAGCCGGTCGGTGATCCAACCACCGAGCGGTTGACAAATCCCAAAGACGCAAAAGGGCAACGCGGCATAAACTCCGGCTTTCAACACCGTAAGATGGCGGACGGTCACAAGATAGTCCGGCAGCCAGGTGACCAGCAGGTACCAATAGTAATCGAAGCAAAAAAAGCCCAGGCAGATGCCGACTAGGTTCCGGTTAAAGTGGAATCGGCGGCCGGGGAGCCGCGGAGTAGAGAGCGGGGACGTCGGATCGCTGCGCACGCCTTGCAGATTTCGGGGAGCGACAAGCAGCCAGGGCACCACCCACACAACTGCCGTGAAGCCCACCAACACGAACATCCGGCGCCACCCATAATACAGGATGAGCATGGCAATAATTGGCGCGCCCACGGCAAGGCCCGCGCGCGTGCCGCTATCGAAGAGACCGGAGGGAAATCCCCGGTCGGGGGAAGCGAAGAGCACGCCGACAATCTTGGTTCCACCGGGAAGATAAATGGACTCGCCGATGCCGAGGAGGCAGCGCATGACAAGCAGAACGCCCAGGGTGCCGGCGAGGCCGGTAAATCCGCACGCGAGTGACCAGAGAGCAAAGTGAGCCGCATACAACCATCGGAGGTTGAAGCGGTCCACGCACCAGCCCACCGGGATCTGCACCAGGGCATACGACCAGAAGAAGGACGAAAGCACCAACCCCTTCATCTCAGGGCCAAGATGCAGATCGAGCGAAAGATACGGCAAAGCAACAGAGATGGTGGCGCGGTCGAGGTAGTTAATGAACGAGGCCACGAACAACAAGCTGATTATTCCCCAGCGGCGTGAATTCGAAATCGGTAAGAGGCCCGGTAGGCAGGCGGCAGCAACGGAGCCGGGGTTGTTATCCTTGTTCATTGAACCATCCCAATGCCAGAGGTGGCCGCAGCATATCGCAATTTGTGACAAGGGCAAAGAGGGGAATCTGCGGGCGGGGTTTCCGCAGCCTGTATACCCCCCACCGTGCTGTAGGAGAATAAACAATCTCACGCCAAGACGCCAAGACGCTCAGAAGGCTGCGATCCATTGGGAATTTGGTAGGAGCAAACATCTCAAAGAAATCGTTCTCTCATTTTATTTCGAACTGGTGGACGCCCTCCCGTTTGGTGAGGACCTTGATCCCATCTGCATCGCCCCTGGTGAAATTCACGTTCGCGGGCTCTCGCCGGCCATAAGTATTAGCAATTCGAATAAGAAATGATTTTCCACAGCCTGGGGTTCGGTCAATGGGTGGAGGAATCGAGCGACCCGTTAGTGTGGGCGGGCAACTAGCCTCTATTTTCCTGTTGACATAAATGTTATGATAGGCTATCTTGTGGGTTAAGAGTGGCCGGCGGCAGAGCCCCCCGGGCGCTGCCACGCAGGGACTCAACGAGGCTGGCGAAAGATGGCGCGAACCCTGGACGCAACGCACGGTGAACCGAGCCAGACAGACTCCTTCTTGCCACGGCGAAGGCGCGAATTGCAGACTGACTTTATATCCGGAACAAATACAGAAGCAAATACTCTCGGACCTGGCAACATATTGAAAACAAGCGGACGGAAATAGCATCTTCCTCTTCCTGACCTGATAACACGCTGAAAAACAACCACTTACAGGAATATCAAAAAAGGGGAAATGGCAAGGACACAATGTCATGGCTGATTGCCCCTGTATCGCCGACGGTGGCCTTCGCTCACCGTCCCTCATGACGAGCTTTATGCGCCAGCAACAGGGTCAATTTCAGGTGCGCTTTTCGTGGCCCGCGGCGAGACTTGCGGCGAAGTCGAGGGGGTAGATGAAGCTGGCGGTGGAGGCTACTCCGCGACCGGCGATATCGAAGGCCGTCCCGTGGTCAACCGAAGTTCGGATGATGGCGCAAATGCGCTACGTAGCCCGGCTGACTTTGAACCGCCCCCATTCGGGAGTGGCTGCCGCCAACTAGGGATCAAAGGTTGGTAGTACTGGCAAACAGATTCACCTTACAACCGCTGTCATTCATGAAGTGCTGATTGTAAAAGTGTAGCGGGACTCCGCCGTCCGGCGATGCCATTGCCCGCGCCAGTGCTTGGGTCACTGCGTGGATACGGCAGAGGGACTAACCTCGGGCTGGCAAATCAGGCCGGCACTACCCTGCTGCGCAAGGGATTTATGGAGTTCGGCTTCCAGTTGAATCGCCAGGTTCCCCGCATAATGTATGAAGTGGTGCCCTGACAGCAGCATCGCAAATCCCATGCACAACTTGCATGAATCGAACGGCCAGTGGGCAATGAGCCGCAATAGGAACTTCCAGTAGGCCTTCTTATAGGAGGAGAGGATGCCCTGGTGGAGAATGGAGCGAAGAATGATTCCCACCGCGATCGTGAATGGAATTTCCGGCGGCTTTTGCGGCTTGTGGGATATCCACTGCAACAGCGAGCGGTAACAGCGTTCGTAGAATGGGCCGGCGGAGTAGAGGGAAATGAGCATCTTGCGGTAACCCTCCAACAGCACGGGCAACGGGAGAAGCGTTTTAAAATTGGGTGGATCGAAATTGCTGGTGGCCGTGGTGTCCATTATTAACCGGCCTTCTTTCATCATTCGATCAAAAAGCGGAGTCGTGGGAGGCGCCTGCAAGAACCCGGCCATGGCCCAGGGGATGGCGGCGCGCTCAATGAATTCAATTTGCTGGTCGAAGATATCCTCGGTATCGGAATCGAAACCGACGATGAACCCCGCCGTAACCCAAAGGCCTTCACTCTGGATGTAGCGAACGCTCTCCAGCAGATCACGCCGCAGGTTTTGAAGTTTCCTGGCCTCCGTCTGGGCCTTGGGAGAGGGACTCTCAATTCCGATGAAGACATAAAAAAAGTTCGCCCTCACCATGGCTTTGATCAATTCGGGCTTCTGCGCGAGATCAATTGATGACTCGGTGTAAAGCAACATCGGGTAGTGATGAGCGATCTGCCATTCCTCCAGCTTGAGGACCATTCCCAGGGCCAGTTTGTGGTTGCCGATAAAATTATCGTCGACGATAAGGACCTGGTCGCGCCACCCGAGCGCATATAACGCATCAAACTCCGCCAGCAATTGGCTGGGGCTCTTGGTTCGGGGCTTCCTTCCATAAATGGTGATGATGTCGCAGAACTCGCACTGGAACGGACAGCCGCGGGAGAACTGCACCGCCATGGAGGCATACTTTTCGATCTTGAGCAGATCAAACCGTGGGAGCGGCGTCTTGCTGATGTCGGGCTTATCCTTAATATCGTAAAGCTGTTTTGCGGAGCCGCGCTCAAGGTCGGCGGCAATCTCACTGAAGACTTCATCAGGTTCGCCAACGACAATATGATCCGCCAGGGGAAGCATGAGCCCCGGTTCACTGCTGGCGAGGGGACCGCCAATCATCGTCCGCCGGCCAAGAGCCCGCGCCCTCAGAAGGGTTTCACGAATGTCGTCTTTCTGGACGCGCATCCCGCTAACCATGACCAGGTCAGCCCATAGGATGTCCGCGTCGAGCAGGGCCTCAAAGCTTCGGTCGATCAACTTTATTGTCCATGTTTTCGGACAGAGCGCGGCCACGGTGAGTAGACCCAGAGGCGGCTGGTCAGTCTTTATGGGAACGAGATCCAATAATCCGTCCATGCTCCAGAATGAGGACGGGAAGCGCGGCCAAATCATGAGAACTTTGATCGCCGGGCCGAGAGGAGGGAAGTTCCTTAGCTCGCCGGGATCCTCGTTGGCTTCTGGCGCGGATTGCTTTTCGGAATCGGTCAACGGAGACATTGTGTCCCTCCCGGCGAATCCAATGGATTCTCCCCGCAATTGTAACTCTGGGGGTAGGGTCCATCGTTTAGTAGAAGTCCTGATTCGCCGACCGTTGCATGAAGTCCTGGCGAACGGCTGGGAAGTGAAGGATGGGTAAACCCGCGGTCACAA
>JARLGN010000174.1 GCA_031292775.1 Acidobacteriota bacterium
AAGCCACCCGCAAACTCATTTCGGTTTGGAAGCCAGAGGGCCGATTCATGCTGAACTCGGGCTGCGCCATCCCGCCAACCACGCCGCCGGAGAACATCCGAGCGCTGGTAAGCGCGGCGCACGAGTTTGGCGGATACTGAACGCAGTGACGAGCCGGGATGAATCGAAATTCGAAAATCGAAACTCGAAAATCGCGTCGAATTTCGAATTTCCAGTTTCGAGTTTCGTTTTTCATTTGCACGTCACTCGTCACTTCTCTAGGGAGCTAATGCCATGAACGGCCGTGACCGCATTCTCGCACTGCTTGATGGCAAGCCCGTGGACAGCTTGCCCTTCATGCCCATCACCATGATGTTCGCGTGCGATCGTATTGGCGCGAAGTATCGCGATTACGCCACCGATTATCAGGTGCTGGTGGAAGGTCAGACCCGCACTGCCGCCGAATTCGATTTTGATTACGTCAACTCCATGTCCGACCCGGCGGGGGAGGCGGCGGACTGCGGCGCGCCCGTCAAGTTCTTCCCCGATCAGCCACCCGCCCTCGATGAAGCGAACGCTCTTCTGACTGACAAATCCATACTGAGCGGTCTGAAAGTTCCAGACCCTTACGCCAGTCCCCGCATGGGCAACCGCTTGCGAGCACTGGCGCTCCACCGGCAGCGGTTGGGCCAGGAAAAGCTGATTGAAGGTTGGATTGAAGGCCCTATAGCCCAGGCCGCCGACCTGCGCGGCATCAACAACCTGATGGTGGACTTCTTCGACGATCCGAAGTTCGTCACTGACCTGTTTGAATTTGTCCTGGAGCTTGAACTTAGCTTCGCCCGGGCGCAGGTGGCGAGCGGAGCGGAGTTGATCGGTGTCGGCGACGCGGCGGCCTCACTCGTGGGCCCAAGGTTTTACGAAGAGTTTGTGTGGCCTTATGAAAAACGCATGATGGACGGCCTGCGATCCATCGGGGCTCGAACCCGCCTACACATTTGCGGCAATACCCGGCCGATTCTTGGATTAATGGGCCAACTCGGTTGCGACATCATCGATCTGGATTTCATGGCTCCGATGGCCGAGGGGCGGGCGGCAATGGGGCCGCGACAGGTGCTCTTGGGGAACATCGACCCCGTGCGCGTGTTGCGCAACGGTATGCCTGACGAGGTTTACGCCGCCGTGGCCGAATGCCACTGCCAGGCCGGTGACCGGTTCATCGTGAGTGCTGGGTGCGAAGTCGTGCGCGACACACCTCTGGAAAACCTCCGCGCCATGCTGCATTATGCCCGGGAACACGCGGTGGCATGAGAATTGCTCCCTTGTTTGTTGGGGAGGGGATGGGCCGTGATTTCTTACCTCATTGAGCCGATTCCCTCAAAAGGCTGGAAGGGCGGGCACCTCGCAGTCGATGCGGAAATGCTCCATCCGGCGTACTCCCACAACCGCAGACTTTCGACAAGTTGCGTGTTTTCATAAATGTAAATCGCATGCGCTAGCCTGGATGGGGCTCAGCCGGGGACGCAGAAGCCAATCCAGTCGCGTCGTGGTTCTATCCGTGCAAAAAGGGGATTTGCCCCTGTCCTGAATAAGATGGCAGAGTTGCTATGAATAGCCGCGAACGAGTTTTCGCCATGTTGGAGGGCCGGCCGGTGGACTCTTTGCCGGTAATGCCCATCACTATGATGTTCGCAGCCGATCAAATTGGTGCTAAGTACTTTGCGTACACCACCGATTACCACATCATGGCGGAAGCGCAGATTCGCACCGCAGAGGAATTTGATTTCGATCTTGTGTCGGCGATCGCCGAAACCCGAGAGGCCCCCGACTGTGGCGCCACGGTGGAATACTTTGACAACCATCCGGCTTCCATTGTTGAGGCGCAGGCCCTCCTGGCTGACAAAAAGACTCTGGCGAAACTGAAAGTCCCTGACCCGTTGGGCGGCGGGCGCATGCACGATCGCGTCAAAGGTATCGCTCTGCTGAAGCAGCGCGCATGCCGAGAAAGAATTGTGGAAGGCTGGATGGAAGGTCCATGCGGGGCGGCGGCGGATTTACGCGGGATCAACGCCCTCATGACCGATTTTTACGACGATCCGGTTTTTGTGCGCGACCTTTTCGATTTCGTTTTTGAGGTGGGGATGCTATTTGCCCGAGCGCAGGTGGAAGCCGGCGCGGACGTGATCGGCATTGGCGATCCCGCAGCGTCGTTGGTGGGGCCGAAGCTCTACCAGGATTTTGTTTGGCCTTACGAAAAGAAGATGGTGGACGGCTTGCATGCGCTCGGAGCCCGCGCTCGACTGCACATTTGCGGCAACACGCGGCGAATTCTGCACGACATGGGCCGGCTGGGTTGCGACCATGTGGATATCGATTCCATGGTGCCAATGGAGGAAGCGCGGGAGAAAATGGGACCGGCGCAGGTGCTGTTAGGCAGTCTCGATCCTGTGCGGGACCTGCGCAATGGCACGCCACAGTCAGTCTATTCGGCGGTGGGGGAATGTCATCGCCAGGCGGGGTCACGTTATATTGTTGGAGCGGGCTGCGAAGTGCCACGTGATACGCCCGCGGCAAATGTCAACGCCATGGTACGCTACGCACGGCAGAACCATGCGGGGGCAAGAGAGAAGCTAAGTCATTAAGGTGCCAGGTATGAAGTGAAGTGCGCCTTAGATATGGTGCGGGAGTTAGACCGGATGCTATCGGGGTTAACGAAAAAGCTGAAAGAGCTACAGGCCGGAGCCTGACACCTGATACCTGGCACCTGACACCTAAGATTAGTATGCCCGAAAAACCCACACACCGCGTAATTCTAAGACCTGTGCAGACGGAACTGACCGCTCCCGCGGGAACCGCCTTGCGCGACTTGCTGTTTGCCCAGGGGGTGGAATTCCCCTGCGGGGGGCATGGTCGCTGCCGCGGGTGCCGCGTACACGTGTTGGAAGGTCATGTACCCATCAATGACGCTCAACGCGAGCGCTTGAGCGCGGAGGAACTTGCAGAGGGCTGGCGCCTCGCCTGCCAGTGTACACTTGAAGATGACCTGGTCATTGAGTTGCGCCAGTGGGACGCAGCCATTCTGGTGGATGATACCCCATTCGTTTTTCAGCCGCGCGCCGGCCTGGGCGTGGCGGTGGATCTGGGAACCACCACGCTGGTCACGCAGTTGCTTGACCTCACCACCGGCCGGGTGCTGGCGGTGCGCACGGCGCTGAACTCGCAGGCGCGCTTTGGGGCTGACGTCATGAGCCGCGTGCAGTTTGGCGTGCCGAAGGATGGAGAGAAACAACTCCGCGATCTGATTCGCCAGCAAATCGGAAGCTTGATTGAACAATTAATATTCGCCGCCCAAATTCCGGAGGGGAAAATCACGGATGTTGTGGTAGTGGGCAACACCGTGATGCATCATCTCTTCTGTGGGCTGGATGTTGAGCCGCTCTCGCGATACCCATTTGAGTCGGAGAACCTCGGCCTGCAGTCATTCCGCGGTCAGGATCTTGGGTGGAAGCTCACCCGCGACGCGCACGTGCGTTTTCTGCCTTGCCTGGGGGGCTTTGTGGGCAGCGATATTCTGGCCGGCATTCTGGCTACGAACCTTGGCGAGCGGAACGACCTGAACGGATTGGTGGATTTGGGCACCAATGGAGAGATCGTAATTGGCAACCGCCAGCGCTTGCTGTGTGCCTCCACGGCCGCGGGGCCGGCTTTTGAGGGAGCGCGGATTTCCATGGGCATGCGCGCGGCGACGGGCGCCATCTCTGAAGTGATCGTGGAGGACCATACGGTCAACTGCCGCGTGCTGGGCAACGTCCCGCCCCAGGGTTTGTGTGGGAGCGGACTGGTGGACGCTGTGGCAGCGGGCCTCGAATTGGGAACGATTCAGTCCTCTGGACGTTTCGCCGACAGCATTGGCGCATGGACACTGGCCGCGCCCGTGGTGCTGACGCAAAGTGACATCCGCGAGCTGCAACTTGCCAAGGGCGCCATTGCTGCCGGCATTCGAATGCTGCTCGACCGGTTTGGCGCTTCCGCGGGGGATCTAAAAAAACTCTATCTTGCCGGGGCCTTTGGGAACTATATTAACCGCGCCAGTGCACAGCGCATTGGCCTGATCAGTTTCCCCCTGGAGAAGGTTGAGGCGGCGGGAAACACCGCACTTCTGGGAGCGAAGCTGGCACTCTTTCGCCCGGACGAGGAAGATGGCTCCTATGCCAGCCTTCGTCAGCGAACCGAGCACGTGGCCCTCAACGCCGATCAAAGTTTTCAAGAAACCTTTGTGGAGGAAATGGTATTTCCATAAGGTACCTATGCCTAAAGTAAAAGGGAGACTCGTATGACACGATTCGAAGAACTTCAACAGGCAATCATTGATGGAAAAGCTCCTGTCGCCAAAGAGCTGACGGACAAGATGCTGAAGGAAGGAATTCGCCCCGGCGAATTTTTCCCAAAGGCAATCATCCCCGCCATGGACGAAGTAGGACGCCGTATGCGGGAGTGCGAATTCTTCATTCCCGAAGTGCTGATCGCAGCGCGCGCGGCACGTGCTTCCAGTGACATCCTGCGGCCGTTGTTGGTGGGCGCAGATGCCATGGCTTCCGCCGGAACTGTTGTGTGCGGCACCGTAAAAGGCGACCTGCATGACATCGGCAAGAACATTGTGGCCATGATGCTGGAAAGCGCAGGCTTCAAGATTATCGACCTGGGCGTCGACGTCACCGCGGAGAAAATTGTCGATGCGGTCCGCACGAACCAGGCCGGTCTTGTGGCGCTTTCGGCACTGCTGACCACGACCATGGTGAATATGAAGTCCGTGGTGGAGGCATTGTCTGCCGCCGGCCTGCGCGACAAGGTAAAGATAATGGTAGGGGGAGCGCCCGTCACTGATGCCTGGGCTCACTCAATTGGCGCCGATGGCTACGGCAAAGATGCTCCCGCTGCCGTGGAGTTGGCGCGGCAACTTGCGACTGCCTAAACGGCACGCCACCCCACGAACTCTATAGCGCGTCGCGGCCACTGGGGCTGCGACGCGGAGGCAGGAATTTAACCATGCTCAGCTCACGTGAGCGAGTTCGCCTCGCTTTGGAGCACAAGGAACCAGACTGCGTGCCCATCGACTTGGGCGCAACCACGGTGACGGGAATGCATGTTGACACCGTTTACCGATTGCGCCAGGCACTCGATTTGGATTCGCCGGGCACGCCTGTCAAAGTCATTGAGCCTTTTCAGATGCTTGGTGAGATCAAGCCGGATCTTCTCAGCGCCCTGGCCATTGATACCGCCCTCATAAACGGCACCGGCACGGCATTCGGCTTCCCGCTGGAAGGATGGAAAGAGTGGAAAACCTTTGGCGGTTCACCGGTGCTGGTGCCGGGCGGGTTTAATACCCAATCTGAATCCAACGGAGATTTACTGACTTACCCTCAAGGAGATCGCTCCGCGCCAGCCTCAGGACGCATGCCGCAGGGAGGGTTCTACTTCGATGTCATCGTCCGGCAGGAGCCCTTCAACGAAGCGGACCTGCGGGTTGAAGATAATCTGGAAGAATTCAGCGTCATCTCCGATCAGGAGATGGAACATTATCGCCGCAGCGCTGAGGAGCTCTACACACAAACGGATAAGGCGCTGGTGCTGAATCTGGGAGCGCTTTCGCTCGGCAACATCTCACGTATTCCAGGACCGGGGCTGAAGTGTCCAAAGGGAATTCGCGATATCGAGGAGTGGTACATCAGCCTGGGCACGCGCCGCGAACACATCTACAAGATTTTCGAGCGCCAGACCGAAATCAACATGGTGAATCTGCAGAAAATCTATTCGGTGGTCGGCAACCGGGCGATGGTCGCTTACCTGACGGGCACGGACTTCGGCGCACAGAATGGGCCGTTTGTTGCTCCCCAGACTTACCGCAATCTCTTCCTGCCCTTTCACAAACAGGTCAACGACTGGGTGCACCGTAACACAACCTGGAAGACGTTCATCCACTGTTGTGGTTCCGTTTGGGCTCTGCTGGATGATTTCATCGCGGCGGGCTTTGACGTCCTTAACCCCGTCCAATGCTCTGCTGCCCACATGAATCCTTTCGACCTGAAAAAGAAATTCGGTTCCCGAATCACTTTCTGGGGAGGAGGCGTGGACACGCAGAGCACGCTTCCCTTCGGCTCTTGCCAGGAGGTCCGCTCGGAAGTTCGCGAACGCATCCGAGCCTTTGGTCCCGGGGGCGGCTTCGTCTTTAACGCCGTTCACAACGTTCAGGCGCTCGTGCCGGTGGAGAACGTGCTGGCCATGTACCGAACCGCACGCGAGTACGGCAAATACCCGCTACGCCTGGATAGCGCAGCGTAGTTCAAAAGCAGTGACGAGTGACAAGTGACGAGCCAGGAACGGTGCGCTCGTCAGTTGGATGCCTGAACGGTTGCTTGTCACCTGTCACTCGTCTCTTGTCCCTGGAGGGTTTTCTTATGACATCACGTGAGCGCGTTAATCTCGCTTTGAACCACAAGGAATCTGACCGCGTGCCGGTGGACCTGGGCGGCAGCCCCGTTTCGGGCATGCAGGTCGATACGGTTTACAAACTTCGCCAGGCGCTCGGCCTGGATGCGCCCGGGACTCCGGTCAAGGTGGTGGAACCCTACCAGATGTTGGGGGAAATTAGACCCGACCTGATGCACGCCCTCGGCATTGACGTCGTCGGTCTGGCAAAATCTTCCACGATGTTCGGATTCAAGAATGAAGGATGGAAGCCTTGGACGACCTTTGGCGGAACCCCGGTGCTCGTCGCGGCAGGCTTCAACACTGACCCGGATGAGAATGGCGACATTCTGATTTATCCCGAGGGGGACAAATCCGTGCCACCCAGTGGCCGCATGCCCAAAGGCGGTTACTATTTTGACTCGATCCCGCGCCAGCTTCCGTTGGACGACGACGATTTGAAGCTCGAAGATAACATCGAAGAGTTCTCTCTAATATCTGACCAGGACTTGGCGTACCTGGGGCGCGAGTCGGAAAGACTCTGGACTGAAACCGACAAAGCGGTGCTGGGGAACTTCGGAGGGACGGCTTTTGGTGACATTGCGCTGGTTCCGGGCCCGTGGCTGAAGCACCCCAAGGGCATTCGTGGCGTTGAGGAGTGGTACGTCAGCACCATGACGCGCCGCGACTTTGTCTATAAGATTTTCGAGTACCAGTGTGAAATCGGAATCAAGAATCTTGAGAAGATTCACAATGTCGTCGGCGAGCGCGTCAACGTAGTCATGGTTTCGGGAACCGATTTCGGCCATCAGAACGGTCCCTTTATCTCTCCCAAAACCTATCGCGACCTCTATCAGCCCTTCAATAAAGCTGTGAACGACTGGGTGCACAAGAACACCACTTGGAAGACCTTCATCCACTCGTGCGGATCGGTCCGCACCTTGCTTCCCGAGTTCATTGCGGCGGGTTTTGACATTCTCAATCCTGTGCAATGCTCAGCGTCGTGCATGGCGCCGGAAGAACTGAAGCGGGAGTTTGGGGACCAGGTGACTTTCTGGGGCGGCGGCGTTGACACCCAGAAGACCTTGCCTTTTGGCTCGGTCGAAGATGTTCGCAATGAGGTGCGTTCGCGCGTGAAGATCTTCGGTAAGGGCGGTGGATTCGTCTTCAACTCCATCCATAATGTGCAGGCGGGCGTTCCGGTAGAGAATGTGCTGGCCATGTACGAAACCGTGCGCGAGTGCGGCGGGTACCAACTGGCCAAAGCGAGCTGAGTAGGTATGACTTGCATCCTTCCGGGGTGAAAGGCCCCATTCAAACCCAGCAGAATTTAACGAAGCCCTGCCGACGTGTGCCCCCAAACTTACGACGTCGGCCCGGGTGGTATAATTCCACCAGGCGCAACTCAACGGGCACATATCTTATATTCGGCTTTGATTCATGGCTGACCAACCGATACCTATAATCCCAGGCCCGCAACTTTACGAGGTTGCGCCTCGCCGCTTCTGGCCCGTCGCCACGATTATTCTTCTTGCCCTCAACTTTGTCTTCTTCGCTTTGGAAATCTATGCCGGCGGTTCAGACAACATCCATGTTCTCCTGAACCTCGGAGCTGCTTACGGCCCTTATTTGCGGCGCGGTGAATATTGGCGTCTGGTTATGCCCATGTTCCTGCATGGGGGGTGGCTTCACATCCTGGGAAACAGTTATGCGCTCGTTTTCCTGGGACCGATCCTGGAGCGCGTGTATGGCTATGCCCGCTACGCCACCATTTATGTGGCATCCGGCATTGGTGGTGCGTTCCTTTCCATGACGATTTCGAAAAACACCTCGGTGGGAGCTTCCGGGGCCATTTTCGGGATTGCCGGCGCGATGCTGGTTACCGGCTACATTCACAAGGACGTGATTCCCTGGCGCTGGGGCCGTGCCTTTGGGCGGGGCATGATTCCGTTTATCCTCCTCACTTTTGCCTTG
>JARLGN010000024.1 GCA_031292775.1 Acidobacteriota bacterium
AAAAGTTTGGTCTCAGGATGACACGCCTGTGAGAAGTTTCCCAGGTAGCCCGCTGCTGTAAAGTTCCAACTCCGGATATTTTCCACGATGCAATCCCGCCCGCGGTTAAAGACACAACCCCCGCCAAGCCAAATTAAGATATGCAGATTATGTTGTTTTTCTGCTGTGCGTTTCTTGACCTGCTGCGCGGGAATACCCTACTATGGTGTGTTGCGCGACCGCTCGCAGGTCTGGCCATCAACCCTTGGCGGGGTAGCTCAGTGGTAGAGCGAGGGTCTCATAATCCCTAGGTCGGGAGTTCGATCCTCCCCCCCGCTACCAACAAACCTTGGCAAGTCTTCAGTTGTCAGTCATCAGTCGTCAGTTATCAGTAAATGCTGATCCAAACAGACGAGGGTGGCAATGCAAATTTCCTCATCCCTCCCCTCCATGCGGGCGAATACACTGATAACTGAAAACTGATGACTGACAACTTACTTCGAAGGCTTCCGCTCGCGCCTTACGCTGGCGGGCCCTCTGGTTAGAGCAAAGTGCAGCACACCCCGCGGCATCAATCGAGTAAGCGCTACCAGCAGTTTGTAGCGCCATCCCGGCACGACGACGAGCTTGCCTTTTTCCAGACCTCGAAGGGAGGCTTCCACCACGTCCTCGGCAGGCATCCACCAGGCGCTGGAAATGAAATTCCGTTCGATTCCCAGCACGTCATGGAATTCCGTCATCGTAAATCCCGGGCAGAGCGATTGTATGCGCACGCGCGACCCGGCGGTTTTCAGCTCCAGATAGAGGCACTCGGTGAAGCAGTTGATCCAGGCTTTGGTAGCGTAATAGCTGGTGCTGCCGGGGCGTGGAACATAGGCGGCGACGGAGGCGACGTTAATGATGGCCCCTTGGTCGCGCGCGGTCAGGTTTTGCAGCGCCGCGTGGGTCAGGCGCATCGTCGCCATGATATGGAGGCGGTGCATGGCGTCCTGGCTCTCCACGGGCGCCTCATAGAAGCGGCCCAGGCTGCCAAACCCGGCGTTGTTCACCAGCAACTGGAGATTGGGCGCGCCGGCAAGGAATTCCTCCACGCTGCGCAATTCCGTTTCGTGGGTCAGATCCGCCTCGAGCAGCGTACACTTGGCATGGAAGTGGTTGTTGAGTTCGTCGGCAAGGCGCTGTAGACGGTCCTGGCGGCGCGCCACCAGGGCCAAATCGTAACCCCGTCCCGCCAGCGCCCGCGCGAAAGCAGCTCCGATGCCGCTTGAGGCGCCGGTTATCACCGCGAGCGGTTTTGGCTCACTCATTTTTGCCTCCTATCAAAGCTACGCAGAGCGCCATGAAATGTAGCCGAAAGCGCAAATAACGATGCTCTGCACAGTTACTACTGAATCGCGATCAGTGGCCAGCCACTCACCACTTCCCCTCACGCTGTGGGCCCGCCGTGAATCCCAACTTCCGGTGGTACAACGGCCAGCCCCTCCGGTTCGGGGAGCTTTCCTTTCCAATCCGCCCAGCCCCAGAAGATCGCGGTGGTAGAACTCAGAATGCCGGCCACATACCCAATGGTGCGCGGACTGTGATATTGGGAAGCAATGCCCGCCGCGGTCATGGAAACAATCATGGTGGACCACTGCATTGATTCGATCGTCGCAAACACCCGGCCGCGGTATTCATCCTTGACCCGCCGGAGCAATTGCGACACATTCAGCACCGAGCATACTGCCACGCCGGCGCGTGACAGAGCAATGTAGAACAGTGCCCAGGCGAAAGACTGCATCTGGCTGAAGAGCACGTAGGCCCCCCCGTGGACAACATAGCCAATGGCAATGACACGCTTGTAGTTACGGAAGCTGATGCGCTGGCCGATCGAATGACCTATTGCCCCGCCCACCAGCAGTCCCACTCCCGCGGCGCTCCAAACAATTCCAATCCCGGCAGGTCCGCGATTGAAGACCTGCTCGCCAAACAGCGTGAACAGGATTTGGGCAGCGCCGCCGCCCGTCGCCCAGCCTACGGCGACCAGGGCAATTCCCAGAACCAGCGGCGACGAGCGCATGTAACGCAGGCCCTCCTTGTACTCATGCCATGGCCGTACCACCTGCTCTTCCGCCGGTGGCCGGCGCTTTGCCAGGAATCCGCCCGGCCGGCGCAATTGCCAGATACACGCCGCCGACCCAAAGAAGGAGAGGGAATTCAGGACGAAGGCCCACTGGTAACCCAGACTCGCCGCGGTCAGGCCCGCCACCATGGTACCCACCGTTATCGTGGTCCATTGCGTTGTCTGGGTCAGGGAATTGGCAGTGTGCAATTCCTCCCGGCTGGTGATGGACGGCAGGATGGAATTGCGGCCGCTGGTAAAGAAGGGCGAGGCAAACATCAGCAACCCGCTCAACCCATAAAGCAGGGAGGTCTGATGATGGTTAACCGTCAGCACAAACGCCAGGGCAACAAACGCGCGGATCAGGTCGCTTGCCAGCATAATGCGCTTGCGGTCAAAACGGTCAAGGACAACCCCGGCCAGCGGGCCCGCCATAACCGCCGGGAAGGCTCGCGACAGCATGACGCCGCTCACGACAAGGCCGGAATGGGTGGTCTGCATCGCCAGACTGAACACCGCAATGTTGTTGAAGTGATCGCCGATCTCACTTACGACCTGGCCGATCCACAGGTTGCGATAATTACGGTTCTGGCGCAAAAGTTGGCGAAAATCGTTAAACATCAGGGCTCGGTTCCACCCAACACCTTCCAGGAAAATACTCCCGCCGCCCAAGCCACCAGCATCCCACCGAGGGTATCGGCAGGAATGCGTGGCTCACCTCGTCGATCCAACCTTGTCTTGCCGAATACGACAGGGATAGGCGCGAGCGTCGGCTGCAAACCTGACCAGGGAGGCACTTAATATTCTACAACAGCCTCGTGGTCTGCGGCTGCTTCCTGGCCGATTGAAGTGCTAACGACTCCGCCCCTGACGGAGGAAAGTCAAAAAGGCAAAAGGTCAAAAGTGCGGAATTGCTTGTGTTTGCAGGCTCTTTTACTAGTGGGTATTGCGCCTGGCTGCCTTGGCGCCAGAACTCGTTGATTGATTCAGGAATTCCGCGCCTCGGGCCGATGTAAAGGAACCAGGCGCGATCTGCCATTTACGCCGCCTGGGTTATTCGTACCCCCAGGAGGGCGGGTCTTGACTCTTACGGCCTTCAGCACATAAAGCACCTGTGAGCTGGAAGTGCCCAACTCCCGTCCAATGGCGCGAGTGGTCATGCCGGCAAGGTACATCTGTTTGATCTGCAAGTAGCGGGCGCAAAGCTCTGGTTCATGGCAAATGATCCATCCATGCCAGCCGCATATTTTACATGTTGCTATTTTCCGTATCACGTGTCTTCCCCCGCCACCTTGTAATGCCTTCAGCAATCCATTCCCTGCCCGGCACGTTCCGCCCTTGGATCAGGCAGCGGAGATCCGGGCGGGGAGCAATGTTGCCTATTCAATGGTGACTGGAATATTAACTGTGTACGTAAGTCTAAGTCCACGCTTCTTTCGCCGGGGTCAGGAAATAGCCGCCGAACCTTAAGACCATGGCCGTGTTACACTTGCTGCATTCGGAGGAACACCTATGCCGGAAGTAACCGATCACCAATCCATCGTTGACGAGGAGCACCTTAAGCTCTTGTCATTAGGCTACATAATTTCAGCCGGCGTTGCGGCTTTCTTTTCTTTGTTCAGCCTATTCTATATTTTCATGGGCATCATCATGAGTATCGCTCTTTCCCATGCGCCTGTCTCCGCCAAGACCGGCCAGCCGCCTCCCGCCTTTGTGGGCTGGATCCTCGCCGGTTTTGGGGTGTTGTTATTACTTTTCAGTGCGGGGATGGCCTTTGCCAGATTCTGGGCTGCGAGGTGCGTCACGCGGCGAAAGTCGCGGACGTTCTGTATGGTCATAGCAGCAATCGGCTGTCTGGAAATCCCCTATGGAACGGCCTTGGGCGTACTGGGATTCATCGTTCTGGGACGCGCATCCGTGATCAAGCAATTCACTGCGAACCCGGGGCAGTGAAGGGCGGCGCGGAACGCAGGGGCAAGCGGGGTTCGCCCCGGGCCGAACGCGCGCCGTCGCCATAGCGGCTTTGGCGCGTCGGCGACCGTTCGGCCCTACATGGCTGGTGGACCAAGGTTGGGCGGGACCTCTCCCGTCAGTGACATCAGGAATTCCTGCAGGTCGGCGCGTTCCCTTCCGGTCAGGAAATCCAACGGGTGGATCTCCTTGTCGCGGTAGTCGTTGGAATTACCGCCGCCGATGTAGAAGTCGATGACCTCTTTCAAATTCTTATGACTCCCATCATGCATATAAGGGGCGGTCAACGCGATGTTCCGCAGCGAGGGAGTCTTGAATGCACCCTTGTCCGCCTCAACGTTCGTCACTTTGAACCGGCCCACATCCGTCAATTCCGTATTGCCGTCGATTCCCAGCTTCACGCCCACGCCCAGATTGTGGAACTTATTATCAGTAAACAGGGCATATTTTTCGCCGATGGTGTGGCAAGCGGCGCAATTCCCTTTCCTGGGATCGCGGAAAACCTCCAGACCGCGCCGGGCGGAGGCGCTCAAGGCTTTCTTATCGCCGCCGTACAGGTAGCGGTCAAAGGGCGAATTGCCGCTTACGACAGTGCGTTCGAACGAGGCGATTGATTTCTCAACCATCTCAATCGTAATGACATCAGCGCCGAAAGCCTTTTGGAATTCCGCCCGGTAAGTGGGGTCGGCATTGAGCTTTCGTTCCACGCCCTCAAGGGTGTGGCCCATTTCCAACGGATTCGCCACCGGCCCTTCCGCCTGCTTCTCCAGACTGGGAGCCCTGCCGTCCCAGAACTGCGTTGTGAAGTATGCCGAATTGAATACCGTGGGCGCGTTGCGAGTACCCTTCTGTTTGCGCACACCGTCGGAGACCTGCTGTCCGTCGCCAAAACCGAGTTGCGGAGCGTGGCAACTTGCGCATGACACGGTGTTGTCCACGGAAAGGCCTTTGTCGTAATACAATTTGCGGCCCAAGGCCACGGTCTCCGCTGTCGGTGGGTTATCTGCCGGGATGGGAACCGGCGGCAGTCCCAGCGGAGCCGCAATCGTGATGGGAGTGCCGATGGGTTTTGCCTCCGGCCGGGGCGCTGAACGGGGTTTTTCTTTGCAGGAAATGAGGATGAGACTAAAAGACACTAGCGTAAGAATCGAAATGGCCGTACGCGAACGCATGAGAGTGGCCCTCCTGACAGGGACCTCGCGAATCTTTGTTGTAACTCCGGGGCTGCCAAACAGTAAAGGCTGCATCACAAGACAAGCAATCCGAGCGTCAAGGCCGCAAGACGACCGAGGTAAGCAAAATAGAGTGCGAGATCCAACTTAGCTCCTGCATCCTGCCAGCACCGGAAAACGCCACCGGGACGGCGGCACTACGAAGAGTATCCCGTCACGGTATTTTGTACCTCAGTAAAACCAATTTTAACACAGGGCAAATTGCCATCGTAGGTCAACTCCTGGGTGGAGGATTGACTGTAATTGAAGCCTGCGTGCGCTGGTACTTTTTGCTCGCCATCCCTGCTCTACATTGCAGAATTTTCTCGACCCTGTAAATTTTGTCTGATTTGGCAAACGTTCGAATCCTGCCCCATCGGTTAATCCTCTCCAAAACAAGCACTTAGGATTTTGCGTTCATGGCAATCCATCTGCCTTAGCGGAACATTGTCTTCGTCTGCCATGCAAAGCGTAAACGGGAGGGATCTATGAGTGAAAGCCAAGTTCCATCGGGTGAGTCGCAAAACACTAACCTGCACCAGGAATCGTCTCCTGGTTATGAATTGCAAGAATCGTCAACCATGGGTCTGAAGATTGCCATCATCGTCGTGGTCCTGTTTGCAGGTATCGCAGCAGGATATGGATGGCTCCAACATGATGGCGCCCAGCAACTGGCGGCGGAACGCGCGGACTTGCGGGCGTCGTTGGCCCAGGCGAAGGGGCAGGAAGATGCCCTAACCGCGAAAGTCAACGCGATGAGCGCCGCCCTTGCCGAGGAACAGGCTGCCCGCACCCAAGCTGCGGCCTTGGAAAATGGCAACCAGGAACCCGCGAAGAATGAACAATTCCTCCCGCGAACCAGTGAGGCTATTCATCACAGGGCTCATACCAAAGTGGCGCACGGCGCCCCCCCCGACGATCCGCGGTGGAAGCAGATCCAAAATCAACTCGGCGACCAGCAAAAGGAGTTAACGGAAAGCCAGAAGCAGATTGCTGAGACACAAGCCAATCTGGAACGTGCCAAATCCGATTTGGACGGAAATATCCAATCGGCGCGGAAGGATTTGGGCGGTGACATTGCCCGCAACCACGAGGAGTTGGTTTCACTGGAAAAGAAAGGCGAGCGAACCTATTACGAGTTTAATTTCGAGCGATCCAAGACTTACCACCACACGGGACCGATCAGCTTGGCTCTGCGAAAAGCCGACGCCAAGCACGCGTTCTGCGATTTGCAATTGCTTGTAGACGACAAGGAAATCTCCCGGAAGCACGTCAATCTTTATGAATCGATTACGCTGTACCCGGAAGGCCACCCGCTCCCCCTGGAGGTGGTCGTCAATCACATTAGCAAGGACTCTGTGCAAGGCTACGTGAGCGCGCCCAAGTACAAGACCACCGATGTATCGACGGTGCCGAGCACTTCCACCACGTCCACATCCGCGTCGGTGAACCCTCCCGCGCCCGCGGTTCCAGAGGTCAAGCTCGAGCACCGGGAGGAAGGCACCCACTAGCTTTGGGAACTTCTGCAAGTTGC
>JARLGN010000175.1 GCA_031292775.1 Acidobacteriota bacterium
GGTAATGAACAGAACCTGTTCGACCGCTTTGACTTTAAGCCCTCGGAAAAGAACACGGTCAATTTGAACTTCCAATTCACGCGCTCCTGGTACCAAACACCCAATTCGTACGACGCCCAAAATGCCACGGCGTGGACCGGGTTGGTCGTCGACAACGGGGGGTATGGTCCTAACGGTGCTTTGGTTGGCCCCGCCGATCAGCATGCGCAGATCAAGACGTTAAACATTGCGCCCACCTGGACGCGCTTGATGAATAACAACACCGTCCTTACATTAGGCGGCTACGTTCGTCGCGACCAGTTTAACTATTACCCGAGCGCTAACCCCTTTGCCGACTTTACGCCGGACCTTCAGGGACAGTCCATTGGCCAAAATCGCAAGCTCACCAACACCGGGGCTCACGCGGCTGTGTCTTATGTGAAAGGCGTCCATAACCTGAAGGTGGGAGCAAACTTCTCGCACACCCTGCTCGCGGAAAACGACTCCTTCGGAATCGTCGATCCCACGTTTAACCCCGTCTGCTTTAACGCGGACGGAAGTCCCAACACCGACCCAACGTTGACCAACCCTACGAATTGCAGCGGCCCCCTCCAGGTAAATAGCAGCTTTGACCCTCTGCTCGCCTGTTACGACTTGACGCGAACCGGGACGTTACCGGCATCCGATGGGTGCCCGAAGACGACCAGTGGGTTGTACACCTACGGTGGTCACTCGGATATCAAGGAACTGGCGCTATTCGCCCAGGACACAATCACCTTCAAGAATTGGGTGTTTAACCTCGGGCTGCGCGGCGATATCTACAATGGCATCTCCATTTACCGTGAAGCCGAGCCTCGTGTTGGGGTCGCATACAACATCAAACCCACCAACACCGTGCTACGGGTTTCTTATGCCCGCATCCTGGAAACGCCTTTTAACGAGAACCTGATCCTGGCCAGCACCGGGTGCAACGACGCCGTGGTGAATGATTTGATGGCGACTATCCAAGGCTATCCCTGCCTTACCGTTCCACTGACTCCCGGCACGCGCAATGAGTTCCACGCTGGCCTCGAACAAGCTTTTAGCAAGTATTTGGTGGTGGACGGCGAATACATTTGGAAGTACACGCACCGGGCTTACGACTTTAGCATATTGGGCGCCACGCCAATCACCTATCCTATCGAGTGGGACCATTCGAAAATCCCCGGATATGCCGTTCGAGCTACCGTCCCCAACGCCCATGGCTTTACGGCCTTTGTGGTTTTCTCCAGCGTGGCAGCGCGATTCTTCGAACCCCAGGCTAGCGGCATTGGCGCTACGCCGGCTGGGCAGGGGGGGAACGGAGTCTTTCGGATTGACCACGACGAAGTGTTCAATTCAACCGCTCACCTGCAATACCAGCCGTTCAAACGCGGCCCATGGGTGGGCGTAAACTGGCGCTACGATAGCGGCCTGGTGGCGGGCCCCGTGCCGTGCGCGGGCGGCAATTGCGCCAATGGGCCGAACGGGACCAACTCTGTTGTGGACTTTTCTAACTTGACTCCCGACCAGCAGTTTCAGGCCGGGCTCTCTTGCGGTGGAGTGTTTGCGACGCCGACGACTCCGATTAGTTCTTCGGGCCTGTGCCCTGCGTCCCAATACAGTTCTTCCCTGGTGAAGATACCGGCGGCAGGAACCGAAAATGACGATCACAACCCACCCCGCATTGCGCCCCGCAATCTCTTCGACGTGGCGGTGGGTGAAGATAATCTCTTTAATGGCGACAAGTACAAATGGAGCCTTCGCGTTTCCGTGATCAATTTGACGAACAAGGAAGCGCTCTACAATTTCCTATCCACATTTAGTGGGACGCACTACGTGACGCCACGAGCGATCACCGCCGAACTGGCGTTTCACTTCTGACGCGTGCTACCCGTTCAGTCAGGTCCCGAGGGGAGAGGTCATTTGAATCTACTCCCCTCGGTATTAGCGGCTTTTTTCGCAAATTGATTTTACAAAGTAGGTGGGTCGGGGGTCTTGACCCAAACTTAGACCGGGACCCAGACCTCTGGGAACCCAATGAGCAAGCCAAAACCAAAGTAGCCGAATTTTGAACTGGAATGGGCGAAACTTGCAGAAGCAGTGCCGGTGTCACGGCAGATTTAGTGAATTGTTCTTCCGGAGTGGCAATTGTGATGGTCCCCGCACACGCTGGGTTCGGGTTTTGAGAATTCTCGACCAGGGCTTTTGACCTCCGAAAACAGATTTGCCGCCCGGCGGGGAAGGACCCAGCGTCCCGTCCGTGTAATTTCTCAAAATGAATGGGAGGGCATTTCCAATTTCCGAATTAAGGACAAAAGGCCCTTTCCCCCCACAACGCCAATGGCCCAGCGCCGCCCCTGTAAAGAAATAGCCGGGACGGCACTCTAGCCTCGTTTCACTGCTGATCGTCCCTGTCGTAGCCGAGAGGCTCGCCGCCGGTCTTTCCTGTGCAGGCAGGTATCTTTTGGTTACCTGCCCGTCCGCCCGGCTGGATTTCGTCCCGCACCCCCTACACCCCCCTGCAAAGCGGGAATCATCATGGTTTGCTGCCTGTCAGCATCGCCTCCGGTGGGGTGTCGACGGCCATCAGCGCGGGCTAGGTAGGCTCTTCTGGGGGCAAAAGTTCTCGACAAGATTGTTGACTTCATAACGATCAATAGCCTAAAACGGTGGAAGACAATAGGCTTCTCCTCCGATCCGCACGCTCCGGGATTAATTCAAGGATGCGGGGGATGTGGTGGTCACACCTCCGTTTCAGGTTTGGGGACTTGAAACTGTTTTCCACCTCTCCTCTGCGGGTCGCGGGACTATATCTGGGAAAGGGGAAAATGTTAACTATGAAAGCGACACCGAGGACGACACAAAAAATGGCACGGCAGGCCTTTGGATTATTGTTGGAATTACGAGGGCGCGATGATGCTCACCAGCTCTTAAGCAAAGCCCTGGCCTTTCTGGAGGTATTGGCACGGGAGAAAGACGTCAATGGCGCACCGGTAATGCTATCCATCCGTGTGATGCAGTTGCGGAAATCCTAGGCTGCGGTCCACACGGGCACCAACATCCGAATTCATGCAGGCAAATCCTGGATGTTTCTTACGTCTTTATATCTTGCTGACCGCCATGCTCCTCTTCCAGGCGTTGAGGCTTGCAGCGTCTTCCCTTCGGATGAAAACATTTCCAGGCAGGCCGCCCCCCGAATGGCCTCTGGACACACCTCGGCTTAGTTGGGCCTAAAGGCCTTCCCCACTGGGAAGGCCTTTAGGCGAGCGCGCTCTGAGCACGGAAAATGAGCGTGTTCAACCATCAAGGGTTGAAGCAAGTTCTCCCCAGTTGCGTCCACACTTCATCCGTGGCGCGGCGCGGGCAGAACTATGGGCAATCGCCGGCTGTCCAGCAGCGGGCATTCATTCCTGCGTGGGGGCAACCGCGCTTGGCGCTGCTGCCGGGGCAACATCATAAGATGCCTTGAGCTTGGCCATTTCACGTTGTAGCTCGGTTGCCAAGTCTTCAAGAATCCGCAGTTGCTCTGTCCGGCGCTGAAGCAACGATTCCAGACGCGTCACCTGGCGCTGCAATTTGTGGTTCTCGCGGCGAAGATAAATAAAGCTTCCGCCCGGGACTCCGATTGTTCCCGCCGCCCCGGATTCACCCGCCTTTAAATCCCCGGGCTTGAGGTCCGGCAAGGGAGCAAGCCGGGACTGGGTTTGCTTGATCAGCGTGTCCAGCTCTTTTCGCTCCGCTCCCGCCGGGCAAAGCTGCCGCAGCGCGTTGAGCCGCGCCAGGTCGGGATTATTCCGCCCCCTCTCCCAGTGCTGCACCGCCCCCTTGGTGGCGTTCAGCAACCTGGCCAGGCCCTCCTGGCTTACCTCAATCCTCTTTCGAACCTTGCGAACAACTTTTGCTGCCGTCATGGTTTCCATATAGACGCTCCTCGCTTTTTCAAAATAGTTCTTGACAAATTCCGATTCTAGCCTAGAATTTAGTTGTCTGCTCGCGGAGCCTTGCCCGGAATCCTTCTAGGCTAAGTCTTGGCCCCGCGGGTGCCCGCCCCCATCCCCGGGTGAGCTTTCTTTTCCTCTTGCTCGTCGGTCTTGGGGAGTCGTCCTTGGAGGGGTTACTGAGCGTGTACGGTACTCAACGGATAATTCATCAAGGGCGATGCTCTCCGTGTTCATATATTTATCTCGCCGCCCCGTTGCCTGCGGGAAACATCCTGTGCGATTCCCGTGGAACAATGGGGATGGGTGGAAGCCGCGATTCCCGTGGAAGCGGACCGTTCGCCAGCATTTCCGCTGATTGCGCTCCCCCGCCCAGCCTCGGTTGGCTTTGTGTCTGCGTGGCCTACTCTCCACAAATCATTTCTCGGCTAGGGTACTCGCCAAATCTGGCATTTAACGCCGCCTATCATACCACGATATACAAATCACCGGGGAGCACATTTCAAGGTCCGGACAAAAAAATCAGACGCCTCTCCGCCCGGACCCGGGCGGCAACATTGAGCTCTCTTGGCGCGAATCATCGTATTGTAGCCCAGTGGCCGCAGCCACCTTTCTCGTCAGGGGCGCTGCGGGGCGGGGTTCCCCAGGTATTTCAGCAGGTTAAAGATTTCGTAAACCCTGATCCCAAAAAGGACTCATAAAATGTCAAATCTGATGTTTTCCATGCCTCCGTTTGTCAATATTCCTCCCCACCCTCCGTCCCGACCCTGTGGTGCCCATGCCACCCAGCCCTGCCTTGCTCCCGTTCCCACCGTTCTTCAGGCTCCCATCTCTTCCGTGGTTCTCCGGCCGGAAGAAGCAGCCGCAGTTTCCCCGGCCCCAACGCCGTCGCTACGTTGTTCGGTGAAAGGATGCGTTTTCCCGGTCCGAAACCCGGGGCAAACGTTGTGCCGCAATCATGAACTTCAGGAATCGGAAGCGGTTCTATTTCAATCACATCAGCCCTCTCACGTGCTTATGCTGCAAGCTCCCTTCGGCCTTCCTGACCAAGAGCCCGACGACTCCCGCCTTCAGGATCGCAAACGTCAAGCTGCGGAGCGCGAAGCGTTTATCCTGGACGAACCCTACTGACCGGGGTCGCGTGGCACTCCCGAGGCGGATGGTGTCCGTTGCTCCAAGTGGCGGACCAATCCAGCCTCGGGGGCCTCGTTCGACGTGTGCCTGACAGGGACGAATCGCGCTGGGGTGGAGCACCCCCGTTCGCTCGCCCAAGTCCCTGGATCTTTGGTTGATTCGCAGCGCGGAAGACGCACAACTGACCGTTTTAGTGCACAAAACCGATTTCTCCTGTGCGCTTGGCCGCGGGCAGATCTCTGCTTCGTCTTACGTTAGCAGGCAAATCAGCAGATGTCGGCCCCCCGCATCGCACTTCCTGAGGAGTATGCCCGATCCTCCATCCCCGCCTTCCCGGCCAGCCGGAGCGGGCCCGCCCGTTTTTTATACGGGCGCTAACAAACCTCGTTCAATCTATCGGTCGAATAGCCGCAAAGCATGAACTCTTTAAAATTCCATTGGGGGATTGTGGCGCGGTGTGGGAAAGCTCGGACCCGGGCGTCGGATCGCGTCCAATGGATCCAAATGCTTCGGCGTAGCCCTCTGCGCTTGCAAAACCCCGAAGCTGAAGGTGTTTGATTGCGGGTTTGGGTCATTCCCTGAATGCCGGCAGCTCACATCTTTGCTTATTGACGGCGCCCTTTCCTCCCCCAGCATTGAGAAAACTTAACGCCTTCTCCCTTTCCAGCCGATTAGAGGATTGACCGCCGTGCTTTGCGGCCAGGCAGTGAACACCGCGGGCGCGGATCGGTGGGAGGGTGGCATGGAAGTCGTTATACGGATTGCACTTATGTTCTTCTTCGTTCAGTTTCTGGTGATTACAACGGTTATGGTTATCGCTTTGCTCTCGGCACGCCCAGAGGTCCCCACGTTGGGGCGCGTGGCCTGTCAGGATGCCCTTAAGCGGATTCTCAGGTATACCCTTCACATACCGAGCCGAATCTTCCGGTCTCTTTTGCGGTTGATGCACCACATGCACTCGATGCGCGCCATCAACTGAAGCGTGATGCGCCAAGCGTCAGAGCTCACTTGCGAAGGCGCGTCGCCGGAATGACCTTGGCGGTGGATTAAGATTGACCCAACCATTTCCGTCAAATTGGTATCCAATCCCTGGACGAGACGAAGTTTGTGGATCGAAGGGTGGAAGGGTAGCCGATGCGACATGCCCGCTGGACTTGCAGAGTTGTAGCTTCCATTGCCCTGATAGGGTCGGCGGCCACCCTTGCTCCAGTTCAAAGTTGGGGCCAGGCACTTAGCCCCTGGGCGCTTGCCGCTTTCCCCCAATCCACCACTCCTGTGTTGCCCCGATCACCAGTGCAGAAGCCCGCCGAACCGGGTGTTTGGCATCACTTTGGCGATGAGCAGAAGGTGCGCTCTGCTGAACCCCGCCAATCTGGCGTTTGGCGCCATTTTGGAGATGGCGCTGCGGCGCCGCGATCCGTTCAAGAATCCCCGACCCAGCGAAATGTGGGGCAGGGCCGCGCCGGCGAGATGGAACAACTGATGTATGAGTTGGTCAACCGCGATCGCGCCGACCCCGCGAACCGGGCGGAAACCAATGGACGCGCGTTGCCCCTTCGGTGGAACGAAAGGTTGGCGGCCGTGGCGCGTGCGCATTCCCTGGACATGATGAATCAAGGGTATTTTGCCCATCAGGACCCGCAGGGAAGGTCGGTGGCCACGCGGGTGGAGGCAGCCGGTATGGCCTGGCAGGCAGTGGGCGAAAACATTGCCGTTTACGATAGCGTCCATGGCGCACAAACGGCATTTATGAACGAGCCGCGCTTTACCAAAAACCACCGCGCCAATATCTTGAGCTCGGGCTTCACCGAGGTCGGCATTGGGATTGTTCAGGCGCCGGACGGCAGTCTCTTCATCACGCAGGATTTCTATACGGGGCGGTGATGCCCTGACACCCGCAAGTGTAGTGCCCAGGAAAAGCCAATCTCTCAACCTATGAAGTACTTTCCCCCCGATCTTCAAAAACATTCATGAAGTTCTAAGCCCCTGCCGATAACAACTATGAACTTGGAAGAAGACCGGAACGAGCGGCAAGTTTGAACGTGCCACGGCCAAACGGTGGGAGATTAAGATGAGCGCACTGCATCAAATGGTTCCAATGTTTTTCCTCATTCAATTCGTTGTGGTTCTGGTGGCACTGATCGCCGCGACGCGCATGGGTGATCCTCAATTATCAATCCCCACCAGAAAGTCTCCTCGCCGGGTGGCGCGGTTTGTGAGGAGTTCGCACAATTAATCCGGGAATCCTACCGACCAGGGGAGGGAAGGTGGGATACGGGATTAAAGTGGAATTCCTTTCGACGCAAACTTAGGTCCGATCAGGCATAACAACGTTGTTCAGGGCAGAAGGTTTCCCAGCAGAGAACGATACCCCCTGCTTTTCAGCTTGGCGCAATTGTCATGCAAGTGGAGTGTGCCAGATGTTCTGGTGCTTGTAGCGGCAGGTTTACCCCATGGGCCCCGGATTTGTGGCGGAAGAGGTGGCGGCGTAAAGCCGCCGCTATGGAAAAATAAACTGCGGACGGTGAGTTCATCGACTTCGCGCATGATGGCCATTTGTGATTGCCCATGAGAATCGACGACCTTGAATGGACGCTTGAACGCGTTGACCATATCGCTCTACATGCGATCACGTCGGAAGAGGTGGAAGAAGTCTTGATCTCCGCCCCGGTCTTCAAGCGGGGCCGAGGTGGAGTTTACGAAGCTTGGGGACAAACCCAATCCGGGAGATACCTGCTGGTAATCTTTCGCTACCTGGGACATAATCGAGCGTGGCCCATTACGGCCCGCGACATGGATGAAAATGAAAAAAGGTTCCTCCGCAAGAGGTAACGACCTCCGCACCCGGAAGAAGTTGGTCTATGTGAAATCCGCGAGGGATATTCCGGATTTCAAGTCGGAGGATGAAATTGCCGCGTGGTACCAGACCCACAGCACAGTCTTGATCCAGGACCAACTCGAAACTCTGCCTGCCAGAGTGGGTGGCGAACTCCGAGCGCGCCTCGCTTCCCGTCGCGGTAACGGGAGCCCTCTACCCCGAGGCCAGCGTGGCACCCGCTCTACCCAGTCCACCTGATCCCAGCTCGCTTGAATAGAGTTCACAGTTAACAGCCGACAGCTAACGGTCAAGGACCTGTAGCGGCGGGTTTACCCCGCCATCGCACGTTACGCCCACAGGCAAACGTGGATAATGCGTGGCCACGCCGCCATTTTTGCTGCCCCGTCACGCAGCCCTTGAAATCAGCCCTGAGGGCAACTCACGGCTGAAAAAGGCACCAGCGCGATGAAGGAATTACTTGGCCTCATTGCGCAGGAAGGCGACAACATCTGCGGCGACTTTCAGCAGGGCTTTGCCGGTGGAATCTGTTTCGGCCTTGGCGATCGTCTCGCCGAAGTTAATATCTCCTGGCGTTCGCTTGGCGTACACACCTTCCGTTCCACTCGCCGCGTAAATGACGATACCTGTGCGCACGTCCAGAAGGACCGACTCGACGACACATCGAGCCCTAACCTCGTCCGTTCCCACCAGCCGATTCTTTTGGAAGGTCTGGACTTGAGCAGTGTAGACAAGTAGCAGGTCGGCCTGGAAGCGCGCCGCCGCTTCACGGAGGTAGGGTACTGTTCTCCTCTCGGGTACAAGGAGTGACGGCACGTAGCGAACTTGCGTCAATTGGGGAGCGGCTTTGAGTGCCTGCATGAAGCGCTCAGTGTTCTGCGCTTCGAGGTCTGAGAGCTCTTCCGACCATCTCCAACGTGCGGCCACACCGAGCACCGCCAGCCGATGGCGGTTTTCCAAGGTAAGGTGCGCGCTCAAGATGCGATCAATGTCCTGATTGGAAAGAACCGCCTGGTCGCCTTTGAAGAGCGACTCCTGAAGGTTCTCGGACTCGTTGCCGATGAGGCTGGGCGGCGGTGGCGACGGGGCCGGAGCCGCCATTTTCTTGTGGCAGCCGATAGCTGAAA
>JARLGN010000176.1 GCA_031292775.1 Acidobacteriota bacterium
CAAAGACCCGGAAATTGCGCTGCTCGCTGTTGAGCTTAGCCACATCGCGCAGGAAAGGTCCGAGCACGTGCGTGTCGCCGATGCCGTGCACACCGGGTGAGGGCACATCGACCGCGTAGTCGCGGAAATCCGGCATCCGCAGGTCGCGGAGCAACATGCCGCCGTTGGCGTGGGGATTGGCGCCCATGCGACGCTCGCCCCCGGGCGCAAGTTCGGCCAATTCCGGCATGAACCGTCCCTGCTCGTCGAAGAGTTCCTCCGGCCGGTAGCTCCTCAGCCAGTCTTCCAAAAGCTTGAGGTGTTCGGGATGGGCGGCCGGGTCGGAGAGCGGCACCTGGTGCGCTCGGAAAGTGCCTTCCACCTGCAAGCCGTCGACCATCTTGGGCCCCGTCCAGCCCTTGGGTGATTTCAAAACGATCATCGGCCAACGCGGACGCTCGAAGTTGCCGCCTGCGCGGGCGTCCTGCTGGATCTTTTTGATCTGCTCCACCGCCGTGTCGAGCGTCGCGGCCATGGCCTCATGCATGAGCGCTGGTTCGTGACCCTCGACGAAGTAGGGCGTCCACCCGTAGCCGCGGAGTAACTGTTCCAATTCCTCATGCTCGATGCGGGCCAGGATGGTCGGGTTGGAAATCTTGTAGCCGTTGAGGTGCAGGATCGGCAGCACCACGCCGTCGGTTACCGGATCGAGGAACTTGTTCGAATGCCATGCGGTGGCCAGGGGCCCCGTCTCCGCCTCGCCGTCGCCGACAACGCAGGCGACAATCAGATTGGGATTGTCGAACACTGCCCCGAACGAATGGCTTAGCGAATAGCCAAGCTCGCCTCCCTCGTGGATCGACCCCGGGCACTCCGGGGATGCGTGGCTTGGAATTCCTCCGGGAAACGAAAACTGAATAAAGAGCTTGCGCATCCCGGCTTCATCCTGGCTGATGTTCGGATAAATCTCACTGTAGGAGCCTTCAAGATAAGTGTTGCCAACGACCGCCGGGCCTCCGTGTCCCGGGCCGGAGACGTAAATCATGTCGAGGTCATATTTTTTTATGACCCGGTTCAGGTGCACATAGATGAAGTTTTGCCCCGGGGTCGTGCCCCAGTGTCCCAGCAGCATGTGCTTCACATCCGCGAGCGTCAGCGGCCGCTTCAGCAGCGGATTGTCGTAGAGATAAATCTGGCCGACCGAAAGATAGTTGGCTGCGCGCCAGTACGCATCGATCTTGTGGAGCAACTCCGAGGAAAGAGTTTTCGTCTTCATGGTTCAATTCTCCTTTTCCCGGCCAAGGCCGAGAATGTGGTAGAGCGCGTTGGCTATCCTCAAGTCGTCAGGATGGCTGGGCTAGGCCGGTTTCATGAATAACCCCTTCGTCAGTCCGCAATCCAAACGAGGCCAGCTTCGCGCACGTGGACACGTAATCCGTGTGAAGAATGCTTCGAATTCCCAAACCCTCCGCGATCTGCACGAACATCGCCGTGTTTTCGATATAGACTACCTGGCCGGCCGGCGCCTGGGCGATGTCCAATGCAAGCCGAAAGATGTCCGTGTCGGGTTTGCGGACGTGGACGAAGCAAGAGGAAATAAAAAAATCCACAAAACCGGACAGCTTGAACTTTCGAATCCTATACTCATTGAGTTCGCGCGCTTCGTTGCTGACCACGGCGATCTTCAGCCCGTGTCGCACCTTGAGCCGGGCGATCAGCTCAATCATCTCCGGGTAAGGTTTGGATTGAGCGAACATGAAGCGCCGAAACTGAGCCCGGGTGAACGGCCGAGTCTGGTAGAAGACCACCCGGCTCAAATATTCTTCCAGGGTGAGCTTTCCCTCCTCATAGGTGGAGAAGTTCAGGTGATGCCTATCGTCCATCTCGGCAAACTCCAGCTCGAAGGTAGTCGCCGCCCGTTTGCGGGCATGATGGTCCCACCCGTCGGTGAGCACGACCCCGCCTATATCCAGAAACAGGCAGGTGATTGAACTCTCTTTCATCATCATCTTTTTCTCCTTGATCGGACCCCCGCGGCCGGAGGCGTCGTGCGTCTTCCAGCGGGACCGCAACGCCGTCGCGGCGCCGTAGGACTCGCACCCGTATCAATCTGTCGCCATAAACGCTGCCCGCCCCCGCTGGTTACCGGACACGGCAAAGTGCTATTGAGTCTTGACAACACCAATCGTTCAGCGAACTTATTTCTCTTCTGCGGTCGAACTTTCCTTCTCCTTGTTTACGCGCTCCTGGCCCAATCCCATGGTCAGGGCCGTCAGCCCGGCGATACCTCCCAGTTGCATGGTTTCAACGGCCGTGCTGGGTACAATTACGAGCGTGGCGTTCTCCTTTAAACCCTCGTAGAGCATGTTCATGGCCCTCAAATGAAGAGCGACGGGGTTATTGGTGTAGGTCCTGGCCGCTTCTTCAAACTTTTCCGCCACCTGTCGCTCCGAATCTCCCAGAATCACCCGCGCCTGACGTTCTCTTTCCGCCTGGGCCTGCATGGACATCGCATTCTCCAGGGCCTGGGGAATAAGTACGTCCTTTACTTCCACCGAAATAACATTAACGCCCCACGGCTCGGTGCGCTCATCGATGATCTTCCGCAGCTCGTTACTAATCTTGTCCCTGCCTTCCAGCATGTCCGAAAGCAGGGTCTTGCCGATGACATCGCGCAGAGCCGTTTGGGAGGCCCAACTAATAGCGCTTTGATAGTCGGCTACATCCAGGGCCGCCTTCTTGGGGTCCACAACCTTCCAAAACAACACCGCATCCACATCCACCGGCACAGTGTCTTTGGTAAGAGTCTTTTCCGCCTTGAAGGAAGCGGTGATGACGCGGGTGTCGATCCAGTAAGGGATCGTGTCGATGACCGGGATAATGAAAAATATTCCCGGTCCTTTGAGGGAGCCGAACTTGCCTAACCGCAATATCACCACCCTTTCCCACTCATTCGCAACCCGGATTGCGACAGAAACAACGATGGCGATAAAAAAGATAATGACTCCAAGCCACACGTTTTCAATGTTGGCTCGATTCATGGCAAATGCCAGTACTCCGCCAAGGCCGAGAATCACTATGAAGATCAATGCCGCAAAAGAGTTGTTTCTCCGCATGTCGATTACTCCCTATGATTTGGGCGCCTTAAGAGGGCCTGTTTATCGGGCCGCCCGGAGTCCCCTCCCCCAAAATCGGTTGGACGGCTCTGGCAGCAAAATCGATTAGCCGCCCGAATGTCGGAGCGCTCGGACCTCTCCGGGGGATAATCGTGCGACTCGTTTTTGGGTCTTTTCATTATCGCTGCCACAGGATTTGAGCGGATTCCAACGGGACCGCCACCCCGAAGCGCTGAGGCATCACCCGCGCCGTGTAGTCTCCCGCCGGACGTAGAGCGGGTACCGTCGCGTGATAGACGCAACCAGGGGATGCGTCGGCCGGCGGTCGCGCGCACTTCATTTCCTCTCGCACGGGACCGCCGCCGTTGATTCCGTCCGCATAAAGCTCGACTCGGACCGAATTCGGGTCGAGATCGTTTAGAAAAATTTCGACTTCAAAGACGTGGTTGTCTGCGGGGGTTTCAACCCGCAAGGCCCCGAAGCGCAAAGAGTCCCACTTTCGATCCACCGCCAGCTGCCAGCCAACGACTTGCCCGCCCACCGCCCCGTTGTTTGCCGCCCGCTCACGGTAGGCGGCCGCGGCCGGGAGGTAGTGTTGTTCGGTGTATTCGCGCACAGCGCGGTTGGCGGAAAAGCGCGGCGTCAAACGAGCCATGCTTTCACGCATTCGCGCCACCCAGGCGGTGGGAATGGTCTTATCGTCGCGGGAATAGAACTCCGGTATCACTTCGCGCTCCAGCAGGTCGTAAAGCGAGTCGGCTTCTGCGGCGTCCCGGGCCGGATCGTCGCCATGCTCCCGGCCGTCCCCTAACGCCCAGCCCACTTCCGGCGAGTATGCTTCCGCCCACCAGCCGTCCAATACCGAGAGATTGACGCCCCCATTTACGAGCACCTTCATGCCGCTCGTTCCGCAAGCCTCCCAGGGCCGCCGTGGCGTGTTGATCCAGACATCGACCCCCTGCACCAGATGCTCGGTCAAGAGCATGTCGTAGTCGCTGAGGAAGATCACATGAGGGCGTGCTTCGGGCCGGCGGATGAAGTTTATCCATTCATGGATCAACGCCCGCCCGGCTTGGTCCTCCGGATGGGCCTTTCCGGCGATGATGAGCTGCACCGGGCGCTCGGGATTGGTTAAAAGATGAAGCAGCCGCTGCGGGTTGTGCAGGAGCAGGTTCGGCCTCTTGTAGGTCGCAAAGCGCCGGGCAAAGCCCAGCGTTAACGTATTGGGATCGAATAGATGCTTCGCCCCGTCAATCTCCTCGGGCGGCCTGCCGGAGACGCTCAGTTGCCTGGACAATCGCTCGCGGGCGTATTGAACAAGAGATTTTCTTGCGGCGGTTCGAAATTGCCAGAGCCGGGCGTCGGAGATGTGGCGAATAACCTGCTCCAGGGGTTCTGTCGCCCCCAGCCAGCGGTCTTTTCCGCAGGTGTTCGTCCAAAGATCGTCGGCTGCCGCCGAGTCCCAGGTCGGCATGTGTACTCCGTTGGTCACATGTCCGACCGGGATTTCGTCCTGCGGCCAGCGGGGAAAGAGGGGCAAAAAGATGTGCCGGCTCACCTTCCCGTGCAAGCGGCTAACACCATTGACCGCACCGCTCCCCCGGATTGCCAGGTACGCCATGTTGAAACTCTCCGAAGAGTCGTTCGGGTTCTGGCGGCCAAGGGCCAGCAAATCGTGGAGTGTTATGCCGAGCTTGTGTTCGGCATAACCACCGAGGTATTGTTCGATGAGGGCCGGAGGAAAACGATCAAAGCCGGCGGTCACCGCGGTGTGTGTGGTGAAGAGGTTCCCTGCTCGCGTGACGGCCAGCGCAACTTCGAAGGGCTGCGCGCTCTCTTGCATGAAACCGCGGGCGCGTTCCAATACGGCAAAGGCCGCATGCCCTTCGTTGAGATGACAGACTTCCGGCCGGATGCCAAGCGCACCAAGCAATCGCCATCCGCCGATCCCCAGGAGCATTTCCTGTGCGAGGCGCAGCTCCGGCCCGCCGCCATACAGTTCGCTGGTAATCCCTCGATGTGCGGGGAAGTTCGCCGCGTCATTGCTGTCCAGCAGGTAAAGCTTCACTCTGCCGACCTGGGCCTGCCAGGCGCGCAGCCAGACCGAGTAACCGGGTAAAGCTATCTCAAGCCGCAGCCACTCGCCGTTGGTTTGGCGCACAGGCGCGATAGGCAACTGTCCGGGGTCGTTATAGGGGAAGAGGGCCAGTTGCGCTCCCTCCTTGTCGATTACCTGACGAAAATAGCCTTGCTGGTACAGCAGTCCCACCCCCACTACAGGCACGCCCAGGTCGCTGGCGGCTTTGAGCTGATCGCCGGCTACATTACCAAGCCCGCCCGAGTAGATTGGCAAAGCTTCGCTCAACATAAATTCCATGCTGAAATACGCGACGCGGGTCAAGGGCGCCTGCGGATGATTTTGCTGAAACCATGCGGGCGCCTTCACCGCTTGCCGCCTGGTCTGAACCAGGTCCTCAACGTTTTTACGAAAAACGGAATCGCCCAAAACCCGCTCGATCTGGTCACGCGAGACCGTCTGCAGGACAACCCAGGGATTGCGCGTGATTTCCCACAGTTCGGGATCAAGCTGCCGCCACACTTCGTCTGTAGCGTGATTCCACGACCAGCGCACATCCAGCGCCAGCTCGGCAAGAGAATCGAACCCCTCGATTTCGGTAGGCAAGAGATTGTATATGGGGTGGCTGGCGCGGGTTCTTTCGCTCATGGTTTCTCCTTCCTATTTTTTCCTGGACGAAATGCCGGGCTGCGGTGGGGACGCCAAGGCGCGCGCCTGATGCAGTCCAGCCAGATGGATTGGCCGAGCGTGCCCAATTGTTGCAAAGGATTGTTTTTCATGTTCTTGCCGCTTTGTCCCCCAACTCCGGTGCCGGCAAGCCCCGTATTACGCAGCTTCGGGAGGTGCTCCAAATGGCCTTAACCGGACATCTCCCAGATGCCGACATCGCAGTGAGCACGGTTAGGTGGCCGGAATCATCGGAATACACACATCAACCGGAGTCAGTCCGATTTGATGCTGAGAAAGAATCGATTTTGTCAAGTGACAAGGAAGTTAACGCCTTTTCATGACAGCGGTTCTAATAGCCTCGGTGACGTCTTGCATCGAATTCCCGCATCCCGCACATAGACCGAAGTGTTGGACCCAGCTCTTGGGCTTGATCTTCATGGTGCGGGTGGCCAGGGTACGGTTGGGCGAGCCTTTGTAGGGTTCGAATTTACCTGAGCCAATGTTCACCTCAAGATCATTTTCACAAGGCCGCCCGGTAGAGTCTTTACAACCTGAGACCGAGGCCGGATTGCGCACCAAGGTCCAGAAGGACTGGTATACATGGCTTTTAGCATTTCCTAAATTTACCACGCGGATGAGATAACGGGTTTGGAATCCCAAGACGCGGACCCTGGCCCAGAAGTCCACGGCCCGGGCGCCGGCGTACTCCCCCGTGAGCCTGAAGCCGCGGACAATTCTGCTCTCGACAGTGTAAGGCATTATGCTGGTATAATGGTTATAATCGGTTGTGATCCGTATGCACTCCTCGGGGGTTGCTTCGATAAGTCCCATACTCTGGGCAACGATCGATCCATCGTCAAGTTTCTCCATGCCGAAGAGGATTTTCCCCTTCTCGAGCTCCGATTCATCAGGGGAAACGATTACCCTGAAGGATGCCTGCCTCCATGAGATGGGCATTACGTTGGTCAGAGGATCGGCCGACAGATCCATTGCGGCCCGCACAGACACGGCGATAACCAACGAGGCCAGTACGATCCCGATTCCATTCAATAATACGGAATATTTCATCAACTTTTCCACTCGACATTTAGTGTTGCGTCTCATAAATAACATAAGGGTAGACCTGCCCTCATTAGCCGGAAAGAACGTGTTCACGTAATGGCGCCTGCTTGTACAAAACCTGATGACGCAAACAACCGGTCGACCAAGCCTGATGCAACGTTGTAGCGCCCCGTGGCGCGCATCACGTCTGCGACCGGCAAAGATGCCTGCGAGTGAAGAATTTCCTTGGACTGCTGAGCCGGCTCGTGTCCATCAGCCATCATAATCACTCATGTGACTGGCCCGAGGCGCAGACTTTGACGTAAATGTGTGCGGTCTCCCAATACCCTCAGCAAAGGTCCCTGTTCCATCATTTCCACTATGCTCAACGCGGCTACCGGCATAACGAGACGGTCGCGGTAGCGGCCCACATCGATGCCTAACAAGGAGCACAGCATGATGCGCGTCGTTGCTTTGTGGGAGACTACCAGGACATTACCCGAGGGGTAAGTCCGTTCAATCTCATCGAGCACCATGGAGCTTCGGCGGGATATGTCCATTCCCTTTTCCCCGCCGGTGGGCGCATTCCAACCCGGATCGGACAGCCAGCGCACGTAGTCATCATGAAATTGACGGTTCACTTCCCCCGGGGTCTTGCCCTCCCACTGGCCGTAGGCGATCTCTTTAAGTCCATCCCTCAGCTGCGGGGTTAGTCCCAGGGCTTCGCACAAAGGTTGGGCCGTGGCCACGGCTCGCTTCAGGGGACTGCAAAAGACGGCCGCCCAGGCAAGGTCTCTATAGGCGGCGGCAAAATCCTGCGCCATTTCATAGCCTGCCGGGGTCAAGTCGGTATCAAGAGCGCCGCAATAGCCGCCTGTAAGGCTGGCGGTGGTTTCACCATGTCGAAGAAAGTAGAGAATAAGGCCCATGCTCATTAGTTTCCTTTGAGACCTCCCAATTCGATCTTAGATCTCCCGCGGTAAGATTGCTCCTTGCCGAACCCTATTGCGTCGGGCCGGTGAGCAGGCGCTTGAGCCCATCCATCGCCTTGCCAAATTTCTCCCAGTCCCCCTGTTGCATTGCCTTCTGGGCCTCATCGAACTGCGCCCTCGCCTGGCTCAATTCCGGTTGCCGGCCCGGCGCCTGCGCGGGATTTCGGGGTTGCCGCGTACCGAAGACGGCTTGGATTGCCTCCGCGAGTGTAGGCGCCATAGCCACGTTGCCCCCGGAAATCACGATTACACGCTTGAGTTGGGGGAAGTCCGTGCCTACCGCCGTGAGGTACACCGGCACCACATAGAGAAAAGA
>JARLGN010000177.1 GCA_031292775.1 Acidobacteriota bacterium
CCAAGCCTACATCGAGTCCGTGCTTTCTCCGAAGCTGGCGGGCTTCCGGAGGATCCTGCACGTCGATCCGGATGAGTTGTCCCAGCGGCCCTGCTTTGCTTCGAACATCCGTTTACTCGAAAAATGTAAACTCCCGTTCGACCTTTGCGTGCTTGCGCGGCAGATCCCATTGGCGACGGAGTTGGCCGGGAAATGCCCTCATGTGCAGTTTGTTCTGGACCACTGCGGCGTCCCGGAAGTTGCCTCAGGCCAACTCGACCCCTGGCGCCGGCACATCAGCGAGATTGCCAAAATGCCCAACGTCACCTGCAAGATATCTGGTGTTATTGCCTACTGCGCACCGGGTCAGGATCCCCTGGAAGCCGTCCGGCCTTACGTGGAGCACTGCCTTGAACAGTTTGGTTGGGACCGCGTCGTGTGGGGCAGCGACTGGCCGGTTTGCACCATCACGAGCACTCTGCGCACCTGGGTGCAGGTTACAAACCAGCTCATCGCCTCGGCTGACGAGAGCGACCAGCGGAAGCTGTTGCATGAGAATGCCAAGCGAATTTACCGGGTAGATTCGTAAGCGTGCGACACGAAAGGGAAATGTACAAGCGGGCGCGGCACGGGTGTCTGCCGCTGCTCCGCTTCCATCAGTCCGGTGGATGCCACTTCGCGGCCATCCAATTTGTGTTTCAGACTTGGATGGCTGCAACCGTTCCTGAATCCCCTGGACTGTCGCCCGATGCCACGCATTCCGGATGGTGGCCCGTCAAATGAACAATGGAACTTCCTCGCCTCTGATATCGCGGTCGGTGTCCCGGGTTTTCGACGGCATGCGGAGCGCCACGATTGCCACTACCAGCGCGCCCATCAACATGACTCCGGGATGCCGCTCCGCCCACCTCATCCATTCCATACGCTGTTTATCCTCGATTGTCTCCTGGCCGCAGGTTTGTTCACGCATCGAATCCTCGACGCCTCCCTTATCCTAATCGGCCGTACACAGCGGCGGCATAAAGGGAAAAGTTTGGCGCCAAGGTCCTCGCGCTCACGCTGTTCTTTATGGCTTCCAAATATTGATCAGCCCCTGGTTGCCCTGACCCTGAAGACCCATTTCCATCGCTTTGGAGAACAGGGAGAAGACCATCTCCGCGGCAGGGAAGTCGCCACCCAGGCTGTCGGTCCACTCGTTCAGGAGTTTCAGGTCCTTATGTTGTAGCCGGATGCTGAAGCCGGGGGCAAAGTCCTCCTTCAGGATCATGGGAATGAGATTGGCCAGCATCCACGAGTTGGCCACCCCACTTCCGACGGCCTTCAATGTTGTGGGTACATCCAGGCCTGCCCGGCGCGCCAGCCGCAAACCTTCGACGGCGCCCAGCAGGTTGGTTGCGCCTACAAGCTGATTGACCAGTTTGGTCTTCTGGCCATTCCCCAGCGGCCCGGTGTAGGTGATGGTCTTCCCCATCGCCTGAAAGATGGGCATGCAGCGATCGAAAACCTCGCGGGAACCGCCCACCATGATTCCCAACGTTCCCCCGATAGCGCCCGCGGGGCCGCCGCTTACCGGGGCATCAAGCATTTCGCATCCCAAGGCTGCCAGGCGTTTTCCAAACTCCACGGTGCCGAGGGGAGAAATAGTGCTCATATCAATGACCATCGCATCTGGCTTTAGACCCTCGACAACCCCGTTTTCAGCGAACAGAGCCTGTTCAACGATGGGGGTATCGGGGAGCATGGTGATAACGACGTCGCTCGCTGAGGCGACCTGCCGGGGCGAGTCAGCAATGCTGGCGCCCAGGGGTACGAGCTTTTCACATTGGCTGCGCGCCTGGTCAAAGACCGACAGCTCAAACCCCGCGCGCAAGAGATTGGCTGCCATCGGTCCGCCCATCACGCCGACGCCGATAAATCCCAACTTGGTCTTGCTCTGTTGCTTGCTTTCTTCGTTCATGAAATCTCCTCTTTTCCGTCGTAATCCAGCGTTTGCTGCCAGCGGCGGCATTACGCCGCCACATGGTGTTGTAGCGGCGGGTTTATCCCCCATGGCGGCGTAAAGCCGCCGCTACGTCTATCCCACTAAAATCCGCACGACCAAGAATGCTCTAAACGCGGCGACCAGCCAGGATCGATGCGCCGAACCCAATCCTGTGCAAGGTGCATGTACTGTGTGTACATGTTCTTCTCGCACAGTGGGTAATCACTTGCCATCCTGTGCAGCCAGGAGAGGTTGCCGCCCTTCCATGTTTCCACTGCCAGCGCTTTTTCAATTCCCGCCTGCGCCATGCGCGCTTTCATATCGTCAATGGGATTCGCGCAGGTGAGGTCGAGATGGGTGTAGGCGTCAATCATGCAGTATCTTTCGGGACAGCCCAGAAGATGGCGAAGAATGCCAGCCACGGCAGCGTTCCAATCAGCAGAAGGGTCAACGAGCTGCGATGAAGGTCGGCCAGCAATCCAACGTAAGGACTGAGAACACCATAGGCGAGGTTTCCCAATCCGCCCAAAAGGCCCGAGCTAATCCCGATATATCGCGGGGAAAGGTCCTGGGCCAGAGTCATGTAGATGACAAGGAACCCGCCGGTTCCCATCCCGGTGAGCCCCAGCAGCAGCACGGCAAGGTAGCGCGAAGGCGTCACGCCTGCTCCCGCGGCGGACCCCATGAGAACACAACTGAGGACCAGTGCCCATCGCTTGGCGGTGGAGACGCTCAGTCCTTTGGCCACGATGCTGCGCACAAACAGGCCCATGATGATGTTTCCGGATGAAATACCGGCATAGACGATGATGGAGAGAATGTTCCCCGCCGCAAAACTGAAGCCGCGCGTGGTTTTCAGATAGAGGGGGATCCAATCCGCCAGGTAATAGTTGACTCCATTAATGATGATCGCCGAAACCGCCAGCATCCAAAATCCCCTCATGCGGAGAATGCTGAATACTGCGGGCAGGACATCCGACAGGGCGATGGGGCTTCCTTTCATCTGGGCCGAACTGCTGCGGGTGTAAAGCAGCCAGACTATGACCCAGAGGCCGCCGAGCATTCCGGTGAATACGAACGCGGCCCGCCAACTGTAGTAGACGGTGATCAGCGTCACCACCACGGGGGCTACCAAAGCTCCCACTGCAGCGCCGCTATTAAAGATTCCGTTGGCCAGTGGACGTTCTTCCGGGGAAAGAAGGGCGTTGGTCACTTTGAGCGCCGAGGGCCAATTAAAAGCCTCTCCGATGCCCAGCATAAAACGGCATCCGGCGAGCATGGTTACGCTGGTGGCCAGGCCGGTTAGCAACCCGCCAACTGCCCAAAGGCCGCTGGCAGCGGGGAAGACAATCACCGGTCCATGGGCATCAACCAGGAATCCACCCACGAGTTGAACGATTCCGTAGGAGTAACGGAAGGTTGCAAGGACCTTGCCCCACTCGCGCTGGCTGAGCCCGAACTCGGCAATAATCTTTTCGGCGGTCAGCGCCATGACCTGGCGATCGACATAGATAATCGCCGTGGCCGCAAATAGTAAAATGCAGACCCAGAAAGTTCGGCGGGAAAAGCGCTGGGGGGATTTGTCTTCCATTGCGGCGCAGGTCAGCTTTCTTAATCCAAAGTCTGCCGGTAGGTTCCCACGGTGCGCTCACCAATTCAACGCTTTCCGCAGGGTGGTGCCATGGGCGTTACCGGGTGCCCTCCTCGGCGATGCGGGGGCGTGTTTCGAGGACATGGTCGTTCAGTTCAAAGCCAAGTCCAGGGCCACAGGGAATGGGAAGGTGACCATTTTCCATGCGGAGAGGGGCTTTCAGGAACTCGCCGGCAATCTGTTCATCGGCCTCGGAGCCAACGGTTTCCAGGATCAGGAAATTGGGAATCGCGGCAGCGTAGTTGAGGCTGCTCATGGTGGCGACAGGGCCGTTGGGATTATGGGGCGCCATGCTGATGTAATGTGCCTCGGCAAGAGCCGCGATCTTCTTCATGCCGGTGAAGCCGCCGCAGTTCACGATGTCACATTGCAGGATGTCAACGGCGTGTTTATCCAGGAACGGGCGCACTCCGTAGATTGTCGCCCACCGTTCTCCCGCCGCGATGGGGATGGCCGTCTCGCGCTGCACCAGGCACAACTCTTCCACGCCTTCCGGCGGAACCGGTTCTTCCAGGAAAAGCAGGTTGATGTCCTCCAGTTCGCGGCATAGGCGAATCGCCTGTTTCGGATTCAATCGCCCATGGCAGTCCACTGATAGACCGAATTCGGGACCGCCCGCCTCACGCGCTGCCAGGAAGAACTCGCGAATGCGCCCGAAAATGGAGGGGTTGAGCAGTTCGGTTTCCTTCCAGCGGGCATCCACTTCACCATGGGTGCCGGAGTACGCGCTGCCGCGGGACTCGCTGCCACCACTAGGGCGCTTGGCCCCATAGAATAGTGGAAGGGTGGTTTTGATGGCGAGGTAGCCGCGCGCTTTGCACGCTTTTATGTTCTCGGCAAAAATCTCAGGCGTCGCTCCCGCCGGGCAGTGGCAATAGATCGGAACCTGCTGGCGCGTCGGGCCTCCCAACAGCTTGTAAACCGGCAGGCCTACGGATTTGCCCAGAATATCCCACAACGCGATATCGATGGCGCTGATGGACGTGCAATGCATCGGCCCGCCCACCCAGAACGAGTCGCGATACATCCTCTCCCAGTGGGTCTCAATCTCCGTGGGGTCTTTTCCCACAAGATAGCGCTTCAGCTCGAGAATTGATTGCTCAATGGTAAGGGATTTCCGTTTCATCAGGGCTTCGGAGACACCTGTGATTCCCGCATCCGTCTCCACCTGCACAATGACGGTGTTGCAGATATTCAGTCTCACGACGTGCGTTTTGACATCGGTAATTTTCATGGTCACCTGGGTCGGTCCCGCACTGCGGTCCGAAATGGTTTCTTCCTGCGAGCTGTTTGCTACCGACGAAATGCTAAAGGTGGTGCCTGAACATGTCAAATACAATGATCAGGTCATTCCGCCTCAGCAAGCGCCTGAAATCGATCCATGATACGGATCATTTTGAGGGTTTCTTCCCATGGCACGAAATTCCCTTTGCCTTGGCACGCCCGCAGGAATTCCATGTCCTGAGCGCGAATGGCTTGCTCATAGACCTGCTGCGCGTCCCCCGCGAATTGCAAGTCCGGCAGGTCCGACCGCAGATAGGTAAAGCCATCTGTTTCCAACGTATGGCGCTCTCCCACCACCAGCATGCGGAGATGCGGCAATTTTGACGCGTAAGTTACGGTGATGGTGGCGGGACCCCCGGAGGGGAGCTTTCCCAGCATGGCCACAGATTGGGCATGACGGGCATCTGGCAGCGCGACACACCCCCGGGGTTCCAGCCCCCCACACCAATCGAGCAGGATGTCCACGGGATGGGCGCCGTGATGCACCAGGGCGTTGTCTGCCCAACTGCGCTCGCGGAGTTGGTGATGGCGTGTGTAATTGAACTCCTGGATCGTGCCCAGCACGATGTTGGGGATACTCTCGCGGATTCGAAAGTATGGGGCCACGAATCGGCTGGTATGGGCACATCCCAACAGAACTCCGTGCTGATCCGCCAACTCTCCCAACGCCTCTGCTTCCCCGGCGGTAAGGCAAGGGGGAAGCTCCACCAGAGTCTGCACTCCGTGGTCGAGGCACTCGCTGGCCTGCTGAAAGTGCAGCGTTGAGGGCGAGCAGACAATGGCCACATCCGCCCCGGCAAGGGCCTCGGCAATGTTCGTGCGGGCATTCTTGATCCCATGCGCGGTAGCGAACGCGGATGCTTTCTCTGCTTTGGGACCGTAAACCGCCGCCAGTTCCACTGCTGGGTCAGCCGCTAACTGATCCGCGTGAATGGAACCAACGGCGCCATATCCGATCATCGCAACTTTGAGGGTCATGGTTTTTGATCACCGCTGAGGCACCGCGCGGAGGAGCCGCAACCAAATGTTCGCGGGCGGACGAAGAAACCCCTCATCCGCTTCGTACCTCAGCACCTTCTCCCCTTGGAGAAGGTTAGTAGTTAAACTGCCCTCTCCGAGGGGAGCGGGTGTCCCGATGCATCGGGACGGGTGAGGGGTCTCTTCTCTCGACCTCCCACTTTCAACATGTACACAACAATGTTTGCTAAACAAACAAGAATATACGGTATTGCAATGCAGAGATGTGAACACAAAAGGACTTTTCTCTGCGTCTCAGCGCCTCGGCGGTAAATATAGTATTTTCCAACACCTACACTCCATCCAGAACATGGTCCGGGTCATTCCAGCCGGTCTTTGCCAAAATCTCCAAGAGCTTTTTCTCCTGCGCCTGATCCAGGGGAAAGAAAGGATCGCGGCAATACCCCCCGTGCAATCCCCAGGAATTCAAGATGGAGCGATAGACCGCGAGATCGCTGACCGGACCGATCTGTTGATGGGTGTAGAGGTGGACGAGAGGAAGAACCTTCTTCCAGATGGCGAAGCCTTTACGCGCGTCATTGTTCACCACCACCGCATCGTACATGGCCCGCGCCGCTTTGGTGGAGACGTTCAGAACTCCGCTGACCCAGCCGTGCGCGCCGGCGCAAAGGGCTTCAAATGCTGCCAGAAAAGAGCCGTAGAAGATGGCCATGCGATCTCCTACCAGGTAGCTTAATTCGTGCACCGGCTCCACGGTTCCAAAGGTCGACTTGACCATGTGCACAACATCCTCGTCCACCAATTGCGCAATCTCCAGCGGGGTCAGCTCAGCACAAGCGGAGTTGGCCGGGTTGTTGTAGAGCATGATGGGAAGATGGGTGGCCTTGCGGACGCGCCGGTAGTGTTCCAGCACCGCCGCCTTGGGAGGCCGCTGATAATAGGGCAGGATCACAATCAATGCGTCAGCACCGCACTTTTGAGCTTCTTCGGAAATCTCAATGGTGAGCTTCGTGCTGTAGTGGCCGGATCCGAAAATCACCGGAACGCGCTTTTGCACCACATCCTGGGCCAAATGGAACAGGCGAAGCCGCTCCTCATCCCGCAAGGCAATGAATTCCCCGCTGGTGCCCGTGATGATCAGTCCATCCGCCTTTTGCCGGCTGATCAGCCAGTCCCAATGGCGCCCGGTGGCTTCCACATCAAGGTTGTTACCCTTGTCAAACATGGTCAGCGCGGCGGGGAAGATCCCGCGAAAACGGTCAAGTGCAAAGGGCATAAACCTCTCCTCGATCTTTAATCCTAAAGTAACTTTCCATTTTGAAACGCCGCGATCACATTCGCGCGCGTTACGCCGGAGAATTGAACGAAGCGCCGCTCGCCCAAGGGCAGTTGGGTCGAATTGCCATGTCCCTTTACGGCAAGCGGCTTCCCAATATCCCGCATTAACCTCAACTGGTTTGCGGCAATCGGGAATTCCAGGGTTCCTTCTCCGGAGGTGTGCCAGTACGCCACCCAAACACTTCCCTGGCGCTCGAAGACGAATGCCCGCCCGGGTTTATCCGCGCCAGCCACTTTTTCGATTTGCTCGTAAGGCGCCAGCTCAAATTCACCCCGTTCATTGACCAGCAACAGGTGCTCCTGTTTAAGATTGCGCAGAGCCAGCTTCTGCTGAGGAGTCAGCCAAGCACGGGCCCGGACGTCCTCCCAGCGCCGCATCACCTCCAGGTTGTCGGGTGTTCGCGGATGCGCTTGCAGTTCCGGCAGGCTGCCCACAAATGATATGGGGCAATCCCATGCGGCGGCGCGGCTGGTAACATATTCCAGCATGTCAGGCTGCGTGCCGATGGTCTCGCTGCTCGGGACCCAGTAACCTACCCATCCAAAATTGATGCTGGTAAAGTCCTTCGCCACGCGCTTGATTTCTTCAACGGGACAAGCTTGTACGGCCGGTCGCGTAACCTCCGGTTTGAACGTATCAAAGGCATTCCC
>JARLGN010000025.1 GCA_031292775.1 Acidobacteriota bacterium
GCTCCGCCTCCTGACATTCCCTTGTCAAAGTGCCACGTTGGCCTGCCACCCTCCGGACGCATATAGATCGAAAAGTTCGAGTGGATAATCTTCAGCCGGCCCAGCTTGCCGCTTTCCACCAGCATTTTCAGATCGAGCGCGGAGGGCTCAAAGTACTTGCGATAAGCGATCATCAAGCGCACGTGATTGGCGCGGCAGGCATCGATCATCTGCTGGCACTCCGCGACGCTGGTGGCCATGGGCTTTTCACAAAGCACGTGTTTGCGGGCCGCCGCCGCTTGCAGGGCAAACTCTGCGTGCGTACCGTTGCTGGTGGCAATATAAACCGCCTCCACTTGCGGATGATTCAGACACTGCGCGTAGGTGCCGTAGTTATAGACGTCGCAGGGGCCAAATTTCCTGGAAAGTCGCCGCGCTTTGCGTTCGTCGCCGCTCACCAGCGCCACCAATTTTGCCTTCCGGCTCTTGCTGAAACCGGGCAACACCACATGCTCACCAAAGTGGCCCAATCCCACCACTGCATACCCAACTCGACCCGACGCTCCCATGTTGGTTCTCCTTTCGACCGAGGTGTAGACAAGACTTTCCTTTGGTTGCCAGGCGTTTGTCAAGATGGCATCGAACGAGGCTTGAGAACTGGCGCAGGGTGTAATAATATGCGTTTTGACATTTGCCCGAGAACCCGTCTGGGTTCATGGCAAACTTATGCAGACATGTCCAAAGTGCCATTCCGGTACGCCCGAAGGCATGCGCTTCTGCCTTCAATGCGGGTCATCCCTCCTCGCGCCCCCTGCTTCTACCGCGACACCTGTCGTTGGGACGCATGCCGCAATGCCAGAAGCGCCCGTGGCTCGTCCGGCGCCGCGTGATGCCAGTAACCCGCCATCTGCTCCTCCGCGCCCGCCGGTAATAGCCACCCATACAATTCCATTGAAAATCGCGCCTACTCCGGTAATGTTCCCGCGCTCTCCGTCGGCATCCGGCATCCTGCGCCCCAGCCTTGGCGACGCAGCGGATGAAATCGATGACGAATTGTTGAAGAAAGCATTTGAAAGGCCGCTCACTCATCCGGGCGCGGTGGTTTGCCGTTTTTGCAAGGGACCATTGGACCTACTAGGGGAATTCTGCGAGCAGTGTGGCGCGCCCGTTGTGGAAGCCGCGCCGCCGGGAGCATTACAACCCAAACCTCAACCGGTCGAGCCCACTGACCCGGTGCCGGTTGCGTCACCTCCCAGCATGACGGGGCAGGCAGCCCCATCCGCACCTTCATCGGCATTGAACGCGGCGGGCGGTCGTTCCAGCGCTGCCCCACCCGCAACGGACAACCCTGCCGCGTATGCGGAACCAACGCTTTCCTCGCCACCACCCATCCAACCTGCCGAAGACCACTCGTCAGGCATAATGGGCCGCCTCAAAGGGCTATTCAAAAAGGGTTAAGGCTCACCACCCATTCCACAACATTCCCGGAACGCCGGCAATGACAAAGGGCACGGGGCAGTTGAAAGTTAATCGTCGATAGTTAATAGTTGAAGAATGAGCGTGGCGGCCAAAGATGGTTGCCGCCATTCGCTTTTAACTTTCAACTTTCTACGATCAACTCTTGACTATCGACTGCCCTGTGACAGAAGTCATCGCCCCAATTTCCCCGCCAGTATATCCTGTGACTGTACGAACCTGAGAGGAGACGTAACCATGGCGGCAATCACACCCGATATGAAGGTTGGAGAAATCGTCAGGAACTGGCCGGAGACGATGAGGGTTTTCCGGAGTCACGGCTTGAATTTGCAGTGCGGCGGAACGCATTCCGTTGCCTTTGCCGCCGGCAAGCATGGATTCGATCTGGAAACATTCCTGGCAGAGTTGAACGCGGCCGTGGTCGACCCGAAGTAAAGGCGCACCACAGAGCGCACAACGAACCACAGATAAAACCTCGTCTACCAACGTGATTCCTAAACTTCCACAATCGAACGGAGTAAGGATCATTCCTGCCTCTGGCACAGGGCGTGCATTAAAAAGGGCGAGACCGTGTTTGTATAGGCAAATAAGACAAAAATGTCGTATTCTGACCTGAGGCCTCGACGTTTTAACGAGTTTTGCCGCTATTTTCACCGGAGGGGTTCATGAAAGTCTTAGAGAAGCTCTGTGCGCGCGCCCAGAATTGTCCCCAGCATATTGTTCTTTTTGAGGGCGAAGAGGATCGCACCCTGAAAGCCGCCCGCTTGATTGAAAAGGACAAGCTAGCCCGTCTGACCCTGCTGGGGGACGTTAACAAGATGAATTCCCGCATGCATGCGCTGGGAATCAAGCTGGAAACCACTCAGCTTCTTGACCCCCTATCCAGCCCCAAACTGGACGAATATACCGATGTGCTCTATGAACGTCGCAAGGCCAAGGGCATGTCGGAGGAGCAGGCCAGTAAAGCGGCCCGGCAACCCCGCAATTATGCGGCACTTATGGTGTCGGCAAACGATGCGGATGGTTCCGTGGGCGGCGCGCTGAACACTACGGCAGATACGGTACGCGCAGCACTGTGGGGAATTGGTGTGGCGCCGGGCGTCTCCCTGGTTTCGAGCTTCTTCCTCATGCTTTCTCCGCGCAAGACTTTAGGCACGGAGGGCGCCACGCTATTCGCTGACAGCGCGGTGGTTCCCCAGCCCACTCCTTCGCAATTGGCGGATATCGCCATCGCCACCGCCGCCAATGCGCGCGCTTTGCTGGAAGTCGAGCCGCGTGTGGCGTTGCTCTCCTTTTCCACCCGCGGCAGCGCCGAACACGCCATGATCGACGCGGTGCGCGAGGCCCTCGAGTTCGTCAAGCAGCGTGCGCCGCAACTTGCCGTGGACGGTGAACTCCAGCTTGACGCCGCCCTGATTCCCGAAATCGGCTCGCGCAAGGCGCCTGATTCATCCGTAGCCGGGCGTGCCAATGTGCTGATTTTCCCCGACCTGAATGCCGGCAACATCGGTTACAAGCTGGCAGAGCGCTTCGGCGGATGCGAGGCCATTGGGCCCATCCTCCAGGGACTGGCCAGGCCGGCCAACGACCTTTCCCGCGGCTGCAAGGCGGAAGATATCATGCAGGTTGCGGTGATCACTTCGATCCAAGCCCAGAGCCTCAAGCAGGACCAGAAAGCGGCCTGAGGAGTGGGTTGCGGCCCGCGAGCGTCGCGATAACGAATCAGTTCTTTCCCGGCTGTGCTAAACTCGCCCACTTATGGGCCATGGCCGCCCTTCGCCTTTAAGACTTTTGTGGTTGGCGCTTGTGTGGGCACAAGCAAGTTTGCTTGGCGCTCAACAGGCACCGCCAACCCCCACAAGCCCTCCACCTGCTGCGAACATCACAGCGGACGAACAGTCTGTGCCCGCCGAGGTTCCGGATTTCCGCAAGCAAAGTCATTCGCACATCCGCTTGGAACGCGGCGATCACACGTTTGACGTATACCTGTTTGCCCCGGACGAGAATGTGGATGTTCTGACGTCATCCTTCTGTGGCGGTGACGAAGGGGCAAAACAATTCTCAGGGCATTTTCAACTCTTGAGTGTTGCTGATAACGCCGTTGTCTCCAAGCTTGACCTTGATCCCGATGAAAACTTTGTGGAGAAGAAGCCCCACGATGGCGCGCGACTGATTCGCGACCCCAAATCGGGCCAGGATCTCGTGGCGATCTATCAGTACGGAAGCTGCAGCAGTGAGAGCGTGCAGTTCTACTCGGCCGATCCTACCGGGCACCTCTTTCCAATTCCCTTCCTTGACCGCGACGGGCGCACCTGGAAGCACATGTTGACCGGCTCCACCGGCGCCATTCCGCACCTCGCAAGCGGCGCCTTGGTATTCTGTTCTTACGACAATGTGATCGGATATAACTTTTGTGGAGCCTACTCCTTCGACGGCGCCAACTTTCTGGAGGCGGCCAAGTGGACAACGAAGGAGCTGGAAACCCCCGTCAAGGGGCTGGATGATACGAGCCAGGCGGCAAGAGCACTGTTCGACTTCCTTTCCGTACTGTCGATGAAAGGCTATTCGGCAGCAGCTTACTATATGGATCCGAGCGCCGCGACTGCGGACAAGGGATCAACTACTGCCAACCCTCAACAGAAAGCAGCCTACCTGGAAAACTATTGCACCGAGATGCGCGGACAATGTCTGATGCCTGGCGAAATTTGGAGCAAGCCCGGTGCGGACGCACAAGGTAAACTGCTATTTCACGTATCCTTCCAGACCTCCGACTTCGAACCTTTCAAGATTGGAGTCCTCTCGAGCTTCGATTTCCGCGTCGTCAAAACCCCCGATGGATTCAAGGTGCTCGACCTGCCGCCCCGAATTCCAGCAGATAAAAGTAAGCAGTAAGCAGAAGGCGGTAGGCAGCCCAGCCACCGGCGGGGGCCGGATTGAAGAGTCCGTGACTTGTGTTAGTCACAGACAGGTGGGCAAGCCTTGCAACCCCCTCACCCCCGGCCTCTCTCCCCCAAAGGGGCGAGGGGAGAGGTGATTTGAATTTACTTCCCTCGCCCCTTTGGGGGAGAGCGTGGACCGCAACCGGCGCATTCATCAGCCGGGGCGGGACGGGTGAGGGGGTCAAAATCGCAGTGTTGGGACAATCGGCAGAAAGCAGTAGGCAGATCGAACGGGTTCGTGTTCACCCGATCACCGGATTACCCGATCTCCCGATCCTACCGCCGATACACGATATTTCCTGCAACGATGGTGGCCGTCACCGCGCCGCGAAAGGTTCGGCCGTCAAAGGGAGAATTGCGGCTTTTCGAGCGCCCTTCCGCAACGCGATATGTCCATTCAAAGTCGGGATTGAACAGGGTAAGGTCAGCCGCGCCGCCGATCCGGATTCGGCCCAGTGGCTGGTTGATGATGCGGGCGGGGTTGGCGCTGAACAGTGAAATCATGTGCCACAGCGAAATCAATCCGGTATGGACGAGTTCGCTGAGAGCCAGGCCCAGCGCGGTCTCCAGTCCAATGATGCCGAACGGTGCGCCCCCGTCCAGCGGCTTTGCTTTCAGCTCCGCCGCATGGGGAGCGTGGTCCGTGGCAATGGCATCAACGGTGCCGTCGGCAATGCCGGCGCGAATCGCTTCCACATCCGCGGCGCTGCGCAAGGGCGGATTCATCTTGGCATTGGCGCCATACTTCAGCACCGCTTCTTCCGTAAGGGCAAAGTGGTGAGGCGCGACTTCACAGGTTACTCGCAGACCCCGGCGTTTGGCTTGCCGCACCATGTCGAGAGCGCCCGCGGTGGAGAGGTGCGCCACGTGCAGATGCCCCCCGGTCGCTTCCGCCATCACCAGGCCGCGCGCCACGCACACGTCCTCAGATGAGTTGGGAATCCCACGCACCCCGAGCTTGGCGGCAACTGGTCCTTCGTTGATCACGCCGCCCGCGGTCAGGCTGGCGTCCTCGCAATGTTCGCTGATGGGCACACCCAACTCGCGGCTCTGTTTAAGAGCGCGCCGCAGCAGGCCCGCCGTTTTCACCGGACGCCCATCATCGGAAAAGGCCACGGCGCCTGCCGCCACCAGCGCTGCGAAGTCGGTAAGAGATTCTCCCTGGCTGCCCATGGAAACCGCCGCCACCGGGAACACACGTGCCAGTCCCAAGCTGCGAGCCTTCTCGATTTGCGCCGCCACCAATTCTGGCTGGTCAATAACCGGTTTGGTGTTGGGCATGGTGGCGACGGCCGTAAAGCCTCCCGCGACGGCCGCGGCCAATCCCGTTTCCAAGGTTTCCGACGCCTCGCCGCCGGGCTCGCGGAAATGCACGTGGATGTCAATAAAACCGGGGGCCACCACGCAGCTGCTGGCGTCGAGTGTCTCATCCGCTCCGCCCGCAAGGTTGGGGCCAATCTCGCGAATCACGCCGTCTTCAATACGAACGTCCAACGCTCCGTCGAGATTGTCTTCCGGCGACAGAACGCGGCCGCCCGTTATCAGTATGGAAGCCATCAGATCCTCTATGAATTATCTGTTTCAGCAGGCAGCCAGTATAACATCGCAAAGCCTCCACATTAATTTGTTGAGGCCGAATATTAAGGGCAGTAGAGTGCTATCTGATGCTATAAGCAGCTCTTATGTTGGTGGCTTCCGGCCGCTATTCCAGAGCAGGTGATATGAGCAAAACACACGCGGGTGCAGGCCAATCCGTTGGGAGCCGAAACCACACCATCGGCTTGCTGGTTATCATTGTCGCTTGGGCCTTTTCGGGGGTAGTCACTCTGGCGAACCTGCGAGCCGATACTGGACCTTCCCTCATCGTTATTTATTCGGCAGCGATGATTTTAGATGGGTTGATCGTGGGGTACGTTGTAGTGGGCATTCGGAGCCAGGGTGGATCGCTGCGCGAACTCATCGGCGGAAGCTGGGGACGAGTAAGGGATTTTTGGCGTGACGTCTTGGTGGCGATTGTCTTCTGGCTTGTGGCTTTGGTGTGCCTGGGCGCACTCAGGCTGGCCTTACACGTGAATCGCAGTGTGGATGTTGCTCGTCTCCTGGCCCCATATAGCAGAGTGGAAATTGGCCTATGGATGCTTATGTCTTTGACTGCCGGGTTTTGCGAAGAGATAATTTTTCGGGGCTATCTTCAGCGCCAATTCATCGCGTGGTCGGGCAAGCCAGTCTTGGGAATTCTTCTGTCGGCAGCAGTTTTCGCCAGCGTACACGCTTATCAGGGCGCTGGACGAGCGGTCATCGTCGGGGTTTTTGGCGCCATGTTCGGCATCCTTGCCTATTGGCGCCGCAGCTTGCGCCCCGGAATTATGGCGCATGCCTGGCACGATACGATATTTGGTTTGGCGGCTCGTCTCATTCCCAGGTAATGCGGGGGGGCGCCAATTCAAAATTCAAGATTCAAAATTCAAGATCCAAGAAACAAGGTCGAGGTCGAAAATTGGCAACCCAAAGAAGGCGTGCCGCGGCTGCGATCAAGGCGCGGTTGGCGTGTACGCGGCGCTGGTGCCGCCGTCAGAACGCTTCGAAGTAGTGCGCCGTGTCAAGATGATCCCAGACTGCGGGCTTTGCTCTCCGTCCCGGTGGGGTGGGCGGGGCTGTCCCCGCAGCCGAACTTCCGGAGATTGTGCTCCCCCTTGTACCGCAGGCATTCGCGAATCATCACGCGCATCTCGTCCGAGTACCGGAAGAAGTCCAGTTCCAAGTTCGCATCATCCCGGTAGAACTCCCGGAACTTGTCCAAGTCTTCGGGGTAAGGAGGCACGGTGTACCGGCTGTAGCGTTCCTCCAGCCACCAATTGGTGAACCCGTACTGGGCGTGAAAATCCTCGTAGATCGGCGTGGCCGGATACGGAACCAACACCCCGAACGTGGCGAAGTAGTCGACCAGCGGCGCGATCCGTTCCATAAAGCGGCGCGTGTTCTCAAGGGCCGCCGGCGTTTCCTGCGGAAAGCCCATCATGAAGTTGCAGGAGGCCATCAGGCCGCGTTCCTTGGCCCAATTGAGCGCACGCTCAACCTGGGCAGTGGAAATGCCCTTGTGGATCGCCCGCAGAATCTGGTCGTCGCCGCTCTCGACGCCGAAATTCACCACCAGGCAACCGGCGCGCTTCATCGTATCCAGCATCCGGGGCGTGACCAGGTTGGCGCGGGTGATGGCGCTCCACGTCAGGGGGAAGCGGATACCCTTTTCGATGGCGCGGCACAGTTGCATCAGGTGCGGCCGGTTGGCGGTCAGGGCATCATCCCAGAACGGAATGAATGTGGCGCCGGTGAGGTCGTGCAACCGGTTCAATTCCGCCACCACCTTCTCCGCTGACCGAAAACGGAATTCGCGGCCCGTGACGTAGTTGGCGCAGAAGGTGCAATGGGCAGGACAACCCCGGCTGGTCAGCACGCCGCCCGGAGGCATGGTGACGCCGGCAGCAACGTACCAGCGGGAGTCGTAAAGGGGCAGCGCCTCCAGCGGTTCAGGCAACGCGTCGAGATCATCGATGAATCGGGGCGGCGGCCCTGATCCACCCGCGAAGTGTACCCCCTCAATCGATTCCAGTTTGTCGCTCCCCGCGATGAAATCGATGAAGTGCGCGATCGAATGTTCCGCCTCTCCCTCAAAAGCCACGTCGAAACCTTGTTCCACCACCTCGCGCGGCCTCGCGGTGGCGTGGGGGCCTCCCGCGATCAGCCAACGGACCTTCCCGCGCAGGGCTTTCGCTGCCTGGTAGGCGTGCCACACCCACCGCGTGTACAGCCCGAATGCCGCCACGTCCGGCCGAAATTCCTCCACCGCCGCCAGAACTGCGTCGAGGCTGGCGGGTTGGCAGTTCGCCGCGGCGTCCAGCACATGGACCTCACAGCCCTTGGCCAGCAAGGCTGCCGCCACGTATTGCTGGCCCAGGAGCGGCGACCCCAGGGCCTCGCGAGAAGGAGGATTGATGAGCAGAATGCGTGTCATGGTTCAGGAATTGATCAAGCGGGATCAGGATTCTTCCGTCCCACCAGCAAGTGCGAGAAGTAGGTCATAATGCTGCGATCGTGGAGTCGAAGCGTCCAGGGAACGTTATCCGCTTCGGCTGCCAAAGCCATTCCTTTGATGGCCTGGGGATGGGAACCATTTTCAAAGAGAGAGCGAAGTATGTCGGCGCTCCGGCCCAGGTTTTCACTCCGCTGGGAATGGCCGCCGATCCACGATTCCACCGCAGTGGTATATTGCGACCAGTCATACGGGGTTGACAGCAGTGCTGCGCCGCCCGGCCTGAGAACGCGGGTGAGTTCGCGCAGATGGTCGTAAGGCGATGACACACAGTCCAGCAGGTTCAGGCTTGACCCCAATGCCATGGTAGCGTCCGCGAAGGGCAGGTTGGTGACATCCGCCACCCAGAAATCCACAGCATCCATGCGGGGAAACGAGACTGGAAATTCCCGCGGCTCAAAGATCAGCCCTCCCCGCCTTCGGTCATAGGTAACGGTGCGGCTATCCAGGATTTTCCCCGCTATTTGCAGCATGCTGAAATTCAGGTCAATCCCCAGCACCAAATCGTTGCTGCCGCTTGCGTGCTCGAAAGCTGTCCTCCCCACGGAGCATCCCAAGTCCAGGATAAGGCCCTCCGGAATGCCGCCCAGCAGGGAAATTCCCTTTCGGAGAACTGTGGCAATGGAGTAGAAGGGAAGGTCGGTAACGGGCGCCGCATCGGTGTCAAACTCACCGTAATGGTTGAACACATACGTGCTCAGATGCTGCCGCTGAAAATCGAAGGCCGCGCCGGGGCCGCAACAATCGCCCAGCAAACTCTCCATGGTGCTGCTCAAGTCAGCCCTTTTCAAAAGCGGAAGGATGTTCTGGGTAATATAGGCGCGCAGATCAGCGACCAAAATGGGGATGCCGTCTATAACCGGGTATTCGTGTAAACACTGGGGATTGGAGCAGGTAAGGATGCCCTCACGCAGGGATTCCTGATCCTCCCGCAGCACCGAATGAATGGTGAGAGGATAATCTCCGAGGGAACGCTGGCGGCAGAGAGGGCAAAGAGGACGAAATCGCTCAAAATGACGGTGCTTGATACTTCTATCCTCCTATCATCACCGTAGGACATCCCGGGGGAAGAATCTGGCCCATCGGGCTGGGTATCGGAGCCACGCAACTGGCGTGCAGGGTCTGATCACCAACGCGCGCCGCCGGCAAACTGCCAATCAACACCGTGGTTGATCCCATCATCACCATGCCCGGGCCTGCAGGTATACAGCCCGGTAAAATGCAAGGCATCGTCATGCTCGTCAACGTGGCAGCCGGCATGTTGCCAATCAGACAAGTGGGAACTCCCGGAGGTATGATCATAAGAGGCAAAGCAGGATGTGGAAGCGGTGTGGGCACCGGGGCTGGGGGGTGAATCGGCGCATGACAATGCGGCGCCGTCTGTAAAACCTGATCAGTGACACGGGCAGCCGGGGGCATAGCTTTCTCCTTGGGGGACGGTTTCTCCCTCACCCAACCTTCAACCTGAATATGCCGATAATACGCCTCGCGGCGGGGCGGGTCGAGAGAAAAAGATGGCAACGGGAAAGATCACCCCTCTTCAAGAACCCGTGCCGAAAGCGCCGGCTGGCGCAGACACCCGTTGTTTAGTGTCTGCGATCCCGAAGGGACTTTCTCTTTCGGCGCCGCGCCGCCCAAGATCCTTCGCCCGAGAGTTCGCGGACGCGTGTGCGCCGCCTGCTGTATAATGGCAAAAGCAACAGGGCAAAGAAAACAATTCCGGCGCCGGCTACGGACCGAACCGTACCCTGCATCATGTGAGGTACGCGACAGCGAGCGTGGTGCGGGCCTGCACTTCAGGTTCACGGGTTTTCGTTATTAATTGGGGAAGGACCGCGGGCCAGCAAAACAGGTCAGCGTTACAAGCCGATCCGCCATGAGCCGGCAATCGCTCGGGACGCATATATTCCGCTGCTACATTGAGATGGGAGGCCAACGATGTCGAGGTCAACAAAGGTGTTCATGTTGTGCGTGGTTGCCGTGGCGCACGCCGCACTGTCTGGCGGCCTGCTTCGACCGCAATTGTCATTCGCGCAGACCGCGTCGCCACAGGATCCTCGCACCGCGTGCGCAGCAGACGTGCAGAAGCTTTGCTCCAATGTGCCGACCGGCGGGGGACGAATCATCGCCTGCCTCAAACAGCACAAAGACGAAGTCTCGGACCGCTGCAAGCAGGCCATCGCGAGCGCGATGCAGCCGTCGAGGGGAGGCGGAGGTTCTGCCGCTGGCCCCGCGACGACGCCAGGGTCTACTGTCAGTCCCGCGCCAGCGCCGGTCGCACAGCCAGATACCGATTCGACGGTGACCGCCCCGCCGAGTCCCGCCCCGCAACGCGAGAGCCACCCTCACCCTCACCCTCACCTTACCGCTGCCGCTGGTCCGGCCGAGCGGTACTTCCTGATGAAGCAGGCAAAGATCATCGACCAGGGTATGGGTCACGGAAAACCTGCTTACGACCTGATGATCCCGACGACATGGGAATTCAAAGGGTGGGTAAGTGCCGGCGTTGCCGATGGCGGGTGTTTCGCCGATTGGTTCTCCGTCGTCGGAGACGCAAAAAGCCCCGACAACTCCATTGAGTTCCAGATGCTTCCCCAGTACACGTGGCAGTACATGGATGATCCCGCCGGACAGCACCAGATGCAGATGCAGAACCAGAGGGACGCGCATTCGGGGATGAAGCCTTGCCCGGTGCGAGCGCCGATCCGGGCGGCGGACTTCCTGCGCCAGGACCTCATCGCGAAGTATCGCAAGGGTAAGACGGTGGTTTCCGTTGACCCCTTTCCGGAACTTGACCAGATCGTCCGGTACCGGCTCGGACTGCCCCCCACCGCTGCGGGCGGCAGCGCGAGTGGGATTCGTACGGATGCCGCCCGCGCGCGGCTCGCCTACGACGACGACAAAGGTCAGCCCGTCGAGGAATGGATTACGGCGGCCATCGTCGTGCGCTCCGTCCCCACCGGCGGCCATGGCGCTGCCTACGATTGGCACGCCGTCATGGCCATGTTTTACCGGGCGCCCAAAGGCAAGCTCGATGCCAACGACAGGCTCTTCAAGCTGATGGCGAGCACCATTCGCCCCGAGCCGGAATGGCAGAAGATGAGTAGCGGGGTTATCGCAACTCTGTATCAAACGAAGCAGCAGGAGTTGGCGAAGCAGTCGCAGATGTTCTGGGAGTTTCAGCAGCACGTTGCGCAGACCATCAACGGCGTCGTCGCGAACAGTGAGGCCGGCGCCAACCATGCTGCTTATGGCCAGAGCCAGATCCTCCGCGGCGTGCAGACCTTCCGCGATCCGTCGAGTGGCGCCACGTTCGAGCTCAGCAACCAGTACGACCACGCCTGGCTTAATGGGTCGAACCAGTACGTCATGAGCGATGATCCGAGCTTCAATCCCAACGGCAATCTCAGCGGCAACTGGACGGCGTTGCAGGCGGTGCGGTAGCAACTTTTGCCAATTCTGCTCAGCACCACCCCGTCGCCATGGGCGCCCCCCCTCCTCAGTTGAGGAGGGGAGCCGTTAAAGCTCCCCGCCTGATTCAGGAGGGGTGTCCGTCAGCCGACGGACGGGGTGGTTACCGGTGCTCGCGGAGGAACGCAACGTCGTTTCACCTCCGCGCTTCCCTGCTTCAGGCAATGTCCCACGGCGGGCGCGAGGGCCGATCCATCATCTTGGAAGCCTCCTTATCACCCACGATCTTTTCGTTCACCGGATCCCACTTGATTTTCCTTCCCGTGCGGACGGCGATGTTGGAAAGGTGGCTGATCAAGTCGGATCTCACGGCGGAGTCAATCGGACTCGAAGGCTCGGCTTGCTTCCTGATGGCATCCAGGAAATTCCGGGCGTGACCGGTTTCCATGGCGGCAAATCTGCTCGGTGGTCCGAAGCCGGCGATCAGGGAGGCTGGTTCGGACTTGATATCGCGGCGGCTGATCATGATCCACCCGTCGGCGCCCACAAACTTCGTGGAGTCCGGCCCGGTCTTGAAGGTCAGGGTCATGCCGTTCTCATATTTGCCGCGGACCTCCCAATTCATGACCGTGTTGTACAAACCTTCCGCCGGGATCAGTCCGGTTCCTTCATACTCCACAGGAACCATGGGCGTAGGGAGTCCCCAGTCCAGCACGTCGAGGGGATGGGCGCCCCACCCGCCCAGGTAGCCGATACTGTAATCATAAATATGGTAGTGGCCCGGGCGCAGGCAACGGTCGTCGTTGTAAGGCCGTTCCACGGCAGGTCCCTGCCACATTTCGTAGTCGAGTCCCTCGGGCACCGGCATGGAGGCGGTGGAACCTCCCGGCGTTCCCGTGGGCGCTATGACCTCAATCTCTTTGATCTTGCCGATGCGTCCGCTGCGAACCAACTCGCAACCCAGGCGCACGTGCGAAGCGTCCCTTTGCTGCGTGCCGTACTGGAATACTCGTTTGGTCTGGTGGATAACCGAGCGGGCCAGGAAGTCCTGCTGGATCGATGGGCCCAACGGCTTCTCCACGTAGACGTCTTTGCCCGCGCGCGCCGCGGCGACGAGGATCGGCACGTGCCAGTGGTCCGGTGTGGCAATGCAAACGGCATCAATGTCCGCGCGTCGGAGCAGGTCGCGGAAATCGGCAATCATCGCCACACCCTTGTACGTGGCTGAGCCGGATTTCCCCGCATAGAAGTCGTTGATCTGTTTTGCGCGCTTTTCCCGGCGGTCGCGGAAGGTGTCGCAAACCGCCACGCATTGGCAATCGTCCTGCTGCAGGAAGTTCCTGATCAGTCCGTCGCCGCCTCGAATGCCCGTTCCAATAAAGCCCACGTTGATGCGGTCGCTTGCGGCTGCCGTATGGGCATTCCCGAGAGCGGCCGTGGTGATGACATAAGGCGCCGCCGCAGCGACAGTTTTTATGAAGTTCCGTCGATTCATGGATTCCTCCTCACGCCCGCGGCGAATTCGGCACAGATCGCGAGTCATGGCGGAGGGAGTTTATCACGCCACTTGGCGTCTTGAAGAAGTATGACGCGCGCGAGCAGGGGTGTCGTCTGGAAGTGGCACGGGCGCCCGAAGCTGCAAAAGAACTGAAAGAAGGCAAAACATTTCACGCAAAGGCGCAATGACGCCAAGCCCGCAAAAAAACAAGGTGGTTATGGCCGCACATCTCTGCGCCTGCGCGCTGCCCTGCTCGGCCAATCCTGCTCAGCACCACCCCGTCGCCCTGGGCGCCACCCCTCCTCAGCTGAGCTGAACGTGTCCCACATCTTTTGCTGGATACGGAGGGGGTGAACCCCCGGGTGGCATGGGTCCATCAGCCCCGAAGGGGCGAAAATTGAATAGCCGTGGGCAAGGGCACGTTCTTTGTGCCCGCCGCCCACGGTTGA